>DBFJSK010000285.1:0-13232 GCA_048403675.1 Tannerellaceae bacterium
CGGCTTTGTCCAGGCTCGATTTACCTGGGCCATTCATCCTCTCCATTTACCCTACTCTTCTTTCTTTACTTTGTTTTGGGGCAAAGCCGGCTTTTCTTTTCTCTTTCTTTCCTTTTCACGAAAGAGTTAAAAATCAAAGCTTACATCAAATATGCGGGCTAATTTTTTCTTTTCCTACCGATTATTGTTTGCTTTAGCTTTCAGATGTGAAAAGTCCCATTAATATTTACATCATGAACAAAACATTATTATCAATAACGATGGCAGCTTACTTGTCGAGTTGCCCGGATAATAGTACATTTTTGGCTGAAAAAGCAAACAATCGGGAGCTGTCGGTTCTACAACTGACTACGCGGAGTTTTTCGTTGCACTCGTTTCGCATGGAAGAAACGTTCGAAGAACAGGCCTCGCTCGATTTGCATGTGGTACCGGCTTCTCAGGATAAAGCGAAGCGTATACCCAGTTTGTACCGTTCGGTAAAAGCCGAAGCCTTCCGGCATACGGACGGGCGGATGGTTTGGAAAACGGAGAAACCGATGGTTCTGGATGAACATCCTATCCGGATTTATGCCTCTTATCCTTATCAACCGTCAGCTACTCTTTCTCCTGCCAGCCGGCGACTACGTATTTCTCCGCTAGCGCGGTTGACACCCGACTACCGACGCGGTGCCCTTACGAGGGGACATAAGCCGGTGAACCGGACTTGTCCGCATGCGATGTTGGCAATGGAACATTTGCTTAGCCGGCTTTCGTTTCGATTAACCGGCCAGCAAGGGAAGAAACCGAAATGCTCTCTGGAAGCTATTCAGGTAGGGAATTGTCCCGGCGGAAAGGCTTTTTGTCAGGAAGCGGTGGTGGATTTAGTTAGCGGCCGGTTGACAGCTTTCCCGGGCCATCCGGGTGCGACCGTATTCGTACCGGACAGTCCGATGCCGATCGGCGATGCGTTTTCGGCGCCCGGCAAGGTATGGGTATTGCCTTCCGTGAAGCCGATGGAAGCAGGCGAAATCGAGATCTTGTTTACAATCGACGGAAAGAAATACCGGTATGTTTTTCCCAAAGGCACCTATTGGAAAAGAGGATACGAATACAGGTATGATTTCCGTTTGAAAGATGACGGGCTCTTTTTGGTAGAAACAACTTCTGTTTTCATTTAAATCAACTTATTATAAACTAACCGGGACTTTTCACATCCATCCGCTTTCTCTTTTCTTTATTTTGATAACTATTCGTATATATTTCCATCTCCTTTTAGGGTCGGATTATTTTGCTCCTTTTAATAGGGATCTTCAGGAGAGAGGATTCGCCCAAAAACGATCAATAACTGTTGGCTACTGAATGTTGACGTATCCGCCAGGTTGGCAAACCGGCCTATCGTGCCGGCTGTTTTGGGAACCGGCTTTATTTCCCGGTAATGATGCGGCGGATTTCACTCAGTTTGTTCAATGCCTCGATCGGGGTGAGATTGTTGACATCCAGATTTTTGATTTCATCCCTCACCTGGCTGAGTACCGGATCGTCCAACTGGAAAAAACTTAGTTGATAGCCTTCGGCGGCCGTGGTAATGGCTTCTACCGGTTTCGAGTGAAGACCTTCTTGCCGGTTCTCGGTTTCGAGCTGTTTGAGGATTTCGTTCGAACGTTTGACGATGCTTTTGGGCATGCCGGCCATCTTGGCTACGTGGATACCGAAGCTGTGTTCACTGCCGCCCGGCACCAGTTTGCGCAGGAAAAGCACTTTATTTCCCACCTCTTTCACCGATACGTTGAAATTTTTAATGCGCTTAAAGGAACGTTCCATTTCGTTCAACTCATGGTAATGGGTGGCGAAAAGAGTTTTGGCGCGGGCATGGGGGTGTTCGTGGATATATTCCACAATCGCCCAGGCGATGGAAATGCCGTCGTAGGTACTGGTTCCGCGGCCCAATTCGTCGAAAAGCACGAGGCTGCGCGGAGAAAGGTTGTTCAGAATATCGGCCGCTTCGTTCATTTCTACCATAAAGGTGGATTCGCCGACCGATATATTATCGGAGGCCCCTACCCGCGTAAATATTTTATCCACCATCCCGATATGGGCGCGCTCGGCGGGTACGAAACAGCCGATCTGGGCCAGCAGGGTAATAAGGGCCGTCTGGCGCAACAGGGCCGATTTACCGGCCATGTTCGGCCCGGTGATGATGATGATCTGTTGTTTCTCGTTATCCAGATAAACGTCGTTGGCAATGTAGGCTTCGCCGGGGGGCAATTGTTTTTCGATGACCGGGTGACGCCCCGAACGAATATCGATGCATTCGGAATCGTCTACTTCCGGGCGGATGTAGCAGTTGCTTTCGGCTACTTTGGCAAAGGAAAGCAGGCAGTCCAGCCGGGCGATCTGGTTTGCATTCCGTTGGATGGGCGGAATATACTCCATCAAAGCCAGTACCAATTCGTTGAAAAGGCGGGTTTCGAGGGATAGGATTTTTTCTTCGGCGCCCAGGATTTTTTCTTCGTATTCCTTGAGTTCTTCGGTGATGTAGCGTTCGGCATTGACCAGGGTTTGTTTGCGTATCCACTGGGCAGGCACCTTGTCCTTATGCGCGTTGCGTACTTCGATATAGTAGCCGAATACATTATTGAAAGCGATTTTCAGGCTCGGTATGCCTGTCAGTTCGCTTTCGCGTTGCTGCATTTGCAGCAGGTAGTCTTTTCCGGAATAGGCTATGGCACGCAAGTCGTCGAGTTCCGCATGGACGCCTTTGGAGATGATGCCTCCTTTGTTTAGAAGCGAAGGGGGATCGTTGGTAATCTCCCGGTCGATGCGATCTGCCATCGAGGCGCAAGGGTCGAGCTGTTCGCCGATCCGGACAAGGCTCGGTTCGCCGCTTTGCATACACGCTTGCTTAATGGGGTCGAGCGCCCGCAGGGCTACTTTGAGTTGAACCACTTCGCGGGGAGAAACCCGGCCTACGGCTACTTTGGAAATGATTCGCTCCAGGTCGCCGATCTGTTCCAATTGGGTGTCGAAGAGTTCTTTGATTTCGGGATGGCGGAAAAAATGATCGACAACGTCCTGGCGTTCGTTAATCGGCTTCGTTTCTTTGAGCGGAAAGAGCACCCACCGGCGCAACATGCGGCAGCCCATCGGGGAAATGGTTTTGTCGATGATGTCGAGCAGGCTGGTGCCTCCTTCGTTCATCGTCCCGACCAGTTCCAGACTGCGTACGGTAAACTTATCCAAACGGACATACCGTTCTTCCTCGATGCGGGAAAGGGAGGTAATATGCGAGATATGCGTATGTTGGGTTTGGTCGAGATAATATAAGATGGCGCCCGAAGCTACAATGCCCAGTTTCAGATGTTGCACGCCGAAGCCTTTCAGGTTCTTGGTTTCGAAGTGTTTGAGCAAACGGTCTTCGGCCGCGTCGAAGGTAAATACCCAGTCTTCGAGTTCGAACAAAAAGAAACGCGTACCGAAACTTTCTTCAAACCGCTTTTTGTTGTTTCGTTCTACCAATACCTCTTTGGGCGAGAAATTGTTCAGCAGTTTGTCCATATAATCCACCGGCCCTTCGGCGGTCATAAATTCGCCGGTCGATATGTCGAGCAGGGCGATGCCACAGGTGTCTTTGCAGAAATGGAGGGCGGCCAGAAAATTATTTTCCTTATGATTGAGGATATTATCGTTGATGGACACGCCTGGCGTGACCAGTTCGGTAATGCCGCGCTTGACCAGTTTTTTGGTCATTTTCGGGTCTTCCAACTGGTCGCAGATGGCTACGCGTTTGCCGGCCCGTACTAATTTGGGCAGATAACTGTCGAGGGCATGGTGCGGAAATCCGGCCATTTCAACATGTTGGGCGACTCCGTTGGCTCGTTTGGTCTGGACAATGCCCAGAATCTCGGAACCGATTACGGCGTCTTCACCGTACATTTCATAAAAGTCGCCCACACGAAAGAGTAAAATTGCGTCGGGATGTTTCGCTTTGACATCGAAATATTGCTTCATTAAAGGAGTTTCCACTACTTTTGCCACGGTTATCTTCTTTTTGCATTTATACTAAACCGCACAAAGGTACAATTTTTTGTCGTATGCCCGGAAACATCTCCGGCTCCAATCCGGACAGATATATACAAGTATTTACCCGTTCACCCGTTTAAAATCGGCCAGGAAAGTAGCCAGACCGGCATCGGTAAGCGGGTGTTTCAGCAGTCCTTTGATGGCCGACAAGGGGCAGGTGGCCACATCGGCGCCGGCTTCCACGCACTGGATGATATGTTGGGTAGAGCGGATGGAAGCGGCCAGTACCTGGGTTTCGTATCCGTATTCGGCATACATGATGACGATGCGGCGTACCAGGCTGATCCCGTCGCTGGCAATGTCGTCCAGACGGCCTACAAAAGGAGAAACATACGTGGCGCCGGCTTTCGCGGCCAGTAACGCCTGCCCTAAGGAAAAGACCAAGGTGCAGTTGGTACGGACGCCTTTTTCCGAAAAATGTTTAATGGCCCGGATGCCGGCTTCGATGCAAGGAATTTTCACGACGATATTCGGGTGGATACCGGCCAGTTCTTCGCCTTCGCGCAGCATGCCTTCGTAATCGGTGGCGATGACTTCGGCGCTGACGTCGCCGTCGACCATTTCACAGATTTCCAGGTAATGTTTACGTTGATTCTCGATGCCTCGGATGCCTTCTTTTGCCATCAGCGAAGGGTTGGTCGTTACACCGTCGAGTACGCCTAGTTCATTGGCTTCCCGGATCTGTTCCAGGTTGGCCGTGTCAATAAAAAACTTCATTTCATTCAGATTTAATCGTTCTTTATATAACCCGGTCGCCGCCCCGTTGGTTGTATTCTTTTCAATCGGAAAGCAAATCTTCATACACGCAGGCCAGTCGCTTGCGGAGGTGTAGAACGGCATAATGTTTGCGCGAAATGAGCGTGGCTAGCGGAATTTTTGTCGTTTCGGCCAGTTCCTTAAAGGAAAAACCTTCTATTTCGGTGGCTTCGAACACCAGCCGTTGCTCGGCGGGCAATTCCGACAAGGCCGTTTCCAGCTCTTCCCATACGAGCGAACGGAGGTATTCCTTTTCCGGCGAATCGGCCTCATTCGTCAGAAAGCGGGATACGTCTGCTACCCAGGTGTCCGGTTCTTCGTTCGGTTCGCAAGGCCATTCTACCTCGCGTTGTTTGCGGCTACGGTCGATAATCTGACGGCGGGTTACCACGTACAGCCAGGCGGAGATCTGCTCGATCGGATTGGTTTCCAAATCGATTTTGGCCAATTGGTAAAAGACATTTTGTAAAATATCTTCCCTGTCTTCTTTCGAAGAAACCCATCCGGCGATAAACCGTTTGAGTTGAATTTGGTATTTCTTGAAAATCTCGCTTACAATGTTGCCTTTTTTTGTTTGAGGCGTCATTCCGTGAGGTCGGTTAACTGTTGGCGGATAAAATTTCGCTTTTCTTCCCGCGACATGTCGCCAAGCCGGGCATGAAAGCGTTCATTCGCGCGCCGGTGAAACCCGAATCCGAAAGGATGCCCCATACCGCCGAATAGCAGCCGGGTAAGTACCATCAAGCCGACGGCTTGCACGTACGTAATTTTTGACCATCCGCATACCGCGGGTAGGATTGCATTCCATAACATCATGACAAGAACGGCCATACAGGCAAATACGAATACAAAAAACACGACATGTCTCCACTTTTTCATTTTCCAAAATCATTTAATTTTTTTTATAGTCTATGCTTTATACGAGGGAGCCGTCCGCCAGGGCGATAAGCTCGATAGCCCCCGCTTTACAGGCTCGTACACAACGTCCGCAGGCGGTACAAGCTTCCGGCAATTCCAGGGTGGCAAACCGGCATCGCCCGTTGTCAACGATTTTAAATACATGTTGGCGGCATTTCTGAGCACAAGCCCCGCAAGCCGTGCAATCGTAAGTCGATATTTCGAGCGACAACATCTTCTTTTTCTTTCCCCACCACATCTCTTTCTTTTTTTACCATTGAATTAGTATCCGTTATGTCCTATAACAAAGAAGACGATCGGTAAAAATTTATATTTTAATAGAGCCTGCAAAACTTTATTTTTTTCTTTACAAAAATAGGTATTTAGAAAAGCGGATTGTCTTGAAACCTATTTATAAGAAATTTTTCAATCTTTCTTCTACCCTTCTATTCGAAAGTCCTACGCATCGTTTCCACTACTTCCCGGCGGAAAGCGGAACATTTTAAGCCGGAGAAGAGAGTACATCTGTTTTTTTCTTACTTTTGCGTTCGAAATCAAAGTTTTGGTACAGCGGCGCTAGGTCGCCTGGAGCACAAATAGCAAAAAACAAAAGATAAGATTATGGAATACAATTTCAGAGAGATTGAAAAAAAGTGGCACGACTATTGGATTGCCCATGAAGTTTATAAAGTCCGGGAAAACGACGAAAGCAAACCCAAAGGGCATTATTACGTATTGGATATGTTTCCCTATCCTTCCGGGGCCGGATTGCATGTAGGGCATCCGCTCGGCTATATCGCCTCTGATATTTATTCCCGTTACAAACGGCTGCAAGGTTTCAACGTGTTGCATCCCATGGGGTATGATGCCTACGGACTGCCGGCCGAACAATATGCCATCCAGACCGGACAGCATCCGGAAGTGACGACTAAAAATAATATCGCACGCTACCGGGAGCAGATGGACAAAATCGGATTCAGTTACGATTGGGATCGCGAAGTACGTACTTCCGAACCGGGTTACTATCACTGGACGCAATGGGCCTTTATCCGGATGTTCAACAGTTATTATTGCAATGACGAACAAAAAGCCCTGCCTATCAGCAACCTGGTGGAAGCTTTCGAGCAGGTGGGTACCGAAGGGCTGAACGTAGCATGTAGCGAAGAACTGCATTTTACGCCCGACGAATGGAAAGCCAAGAGCCGGAAAGAACAAGAAGAAATCCTGATGAATTACCGGATTGCCTACCTGGGCGATACGATGGTGAACTGGTGTCCGAAACTCGGTACGGTGTTAGCCAACGACGAAGTAAGCGAAGGCGTTTCGATCCGCGGCGGTTATCCGGTCGAACAAAAGGTGATGCGGCAGTGGTGCTTGCGGGTGTCGGCTTATGCCCAGCGACTGCTCGACGGGTTGGAAACGATCGATTGGACGGATTCGTTGAAAGAGACGCAACGTAACTGGATCGGCCGGAGCGAAGGGGCGGAAATGAAATTCAAGGTAAAGGATTCGGAGGTGGAATTTACGATCTTTACCACACGGGCGGACACGATTTTCGGGGTAACCTTTATGGTATTGGCGCCGGAAAGCGAACTGGTGGCTCAACTGACCACGCCCGGCCAACAAGCTGCCGTGAACGAATACCTGGCCGCCACCAAAAAGAAAACCGAACGCGAACGGATAGCCGATCGCCGGGTAAGCGGCGTATTCTCTGGGTCGTATGCCATCAATCCGCTTACGAACGAAGCCATTCCGGTATGGATCAGCGACTATGTGCTGGCCGGATACGGTACGGGGGCTATCATGGCGGTGCCGGCGCACGATAGCCGCGACTATGCTTTCGCCAAACATTTCAATTTGCCGATCGTTCCGCTTATTGAAGGGTGCGATGTGTCGGAGGAAAGTTTCGACGCCAAAGAAGGCAGAATGATGAACTCTCCCCAACCGGGCAAAGAAATCGAGGGCGGTTTGAATTTGAACGGGCTGGAGGTAAAAGAAGCCATTGCAAAAACGAAACTATATATTGAGGAAAAAGGGCTGGGTAAAGTAAAAGTGAACTTCCGTTTGCGCGACGCTATTTTCAGCCGTCAACGGTATTGGGGCGAACCTTTCCCGGTTTATTACGATGCCGACGGCATGCCGCAGATGTTGCCGGAAGACAAACTGCCGCTGCGACTGCCTGAAGTAAGTAAGTTTCTTCCCACGGAAACAGGCGAACCTCCCCTGGGACATGCCGTGAAATGGGCGTGGGACAGCGTAAAGAAAGAAATCACCGAAACTGCGCGCATCGACAATCAAACCGTTTTCCCGCTGGAACTTTGTACGATGCCCGGGTTCGCAGGTTCTTCTGCTTACTATTTGCGCTATATGGATCCGCACAACGACCAGGCGCTCGTCGATAAAAAGAAAGACGAATACTGGCATAATGTCGATCTGTATATCGGGGGTACGGAGCATGCTACCGGCCACCTGATTTATAGTCGCTTCTGGAATAAGTTCCTTTATGACCTGGAGTTGGTTTGCGAACCGGAGCCTTTCAAGAAGTTAATCAATCAGGGCATGATTCAGGGACGTTCCAATTTCGTATACCGTATCAAAGATACCCATACTTTCGTTTCTTTCAACCTGAAAGATCAGTACGAGGTGACGCCGATCCATGTGGATGTAAACATCGTCAGCAACGATGTGCTCGACATCGAAGCTTTCCGCAATTGGAATCCGGAATATAAAACGGCTGAGTTTATCCTGGAAAACGATAAATATATCTGCGGATGGGCCATCGAAAAAATGTCGAAATCGATGTTCAACGTAGTTAATCCGGATCGGATCGTGGAAAAATACGGAGCCGACACGCTTCGGCTGTATGAAATGTTCTTAGGCCCGCTGGAACAATCGAAACCTTGGGATACCAACGGTATCGACGGGGTGCACCGCTTTCTGAAAAAGTTGTGGTTTCTTTTCTTCGGCAATACCGATACGCTTCAGGTTACTGATGGCGAGCCGACTGCTGACGAACTCAAAGCCTTGCATAAGTTGATTAAGAAAGTAACGTTCGACATCGAACATTTCTCGTACAACACTTCGATCAGTGCCTTTATGATTTGCGTAAACGAATTGAGTAGCTTGAAATGCAATAAACGGGCCATCCTGGAGCCGCTTATTATTCTGCTGACGCCTTTCGCTCCGCATATTTCGGAAGAATTATGGCATCAACTGGGGCATAGCACTACGGTTTGCGACGCTCCCTGGCCGGTTCATAACGAAGACTATCTGAAAGAAAATTCGGTAACCTACGCTATCTCATTCAACGGCAAAGCCCGTTTCAGTTTGGAACTTCCCGCCGATCTTTCCCGTGAAGAAGTGGAAAAAGCGGCGCTCGGCCATGAAAATTCAGCCAAATGGATGAATGGCAAAACACCGAAAAAGGTGATTGTCGTCCCCGGCAAAATCGTTAATATCGTGATCTGATGCGCACATCCAAATTTAATAAAGTCTATTTCTCCGTTCAGGATTATCTGATGATTGTATTCGGAACCATTTTATATGGTTTCGGATTCAATGCTTTTATCCTTTCGAACGAGATCATAACCGGCGGAGTAAGCGGTATTTGCGCTTTGATTTTCTTTGCCAGCAACGAGCTGATTCCGGTTTCCGCTTCTTACTTCGTTATCAACGTGGTATTATTGGTGGCCGCACTGAAAATTCTCGGTTTCAAATTTTTGGTCAAGACTATTTTCGGGGTATTCTCTCTTTCTGCCTCTCTTTCTTTTTTCGAATGGTTGCTCAGCGGCCATCCTTTGCTGCATAACCAACCTTTTATGTCGATCATTATCGGCTCTTTCTTATGCGGAACGGGATTGGGGCTTGTCTTTTCGGCCAATGGCAGCACGGGGGGAACGGATATCATCGGGGCTATCGTCAACAAATACAAGAATATTTCCATCGGACGCGCGCTCTTGCTTTGCGACTTTATCATCATCAGCTCTTCTTACCTGCTTTTCCATGATGTAGAAAAAATCGTATTCGGTTTCGTTGAAATGTTCGTAAGTAACTATATTCTCGACTTGGTGTTGAACGGCAATCGCCAATCGGTACAATTCCTGATTTTTTCGCAAAAATACGATGAGATAGCCGAACGCATCATCCACGACCTGGGCCGCGGCTGTACCCTGCTCGACGGCGTGGGCGGTTATTCCCGCAAACCGGTAAAAGTGGTGGTATTGTTGGCCAAAAAATCGGAGTCGGTGGCGATCTTCCGTCTGGTAAAAGAAATCGATCACCAGGCGTTCATCTCGCAGAGTATTGTGCGGGGCGTGTACGGCGAAGGATTCGATCAGATAAAGACATAAAGCGACCTGAATGGATAGGCTTTTTTATAAAATAGTCGAAACCGGCTCTCCGTTTCATCCTGTAGAAACGTCCGAGAGCCGGTTTTGCCGTTTTTTCGACATCCTTTCTTGAAAAGCCTTCGGGTACAAAACTCAATATTCTTTAATGACATACTAAACAGGATATACAATACGTTTGAATAAAAATCGGTTAAAAAAGAGTGGCTCTCTTTTTTGCCTTGACTTCAAAAACAGAAAAAAATGAAAACATTGGTATTTGCCACGAATAATCTGCATAAACTGGAAGAAGTACGGCATATAGCTTCCGAGAAAGTACGCATCGTTAGTCTTTCGGAAATAAATTGCCACGACGATATTCCCGAGACAGCCGATACCTTGGAAGGGAATGCCCTCATCAAAGCCCGTTACATACGGGATCATTACGGATGCGATTGTTTCGCCGACGATACGGGACTTGAAGTGGAAGCTCTCGGTAACGGCCCGGGCGTCTATTCGGCTCGCTATGCCGGCCCTGGACACGATGCGGAAGCCAACATACAAAAGCTGCTTTTGCAAATGGAAGGAAAAACAAATCGTAAAGCCCGTTTCCGGACGGTGGTAGCGCTCATCCTCGACGGACAAGAACACTTGTTCGAAGGCGTTATCAACGGGGAGATCACCACCGAAAAACAGGGAGATTCCGGTTTCGGATATGATCCTGTGTTTCGGCCCGACGGGTATGCGCTCACTTTTGCCGAACTGGGCAACGATATAAAGAACCGAATCAGTCACCGGGCGCTCGCCGTGAGTAAACTGGCTGATTTTTTATCCAAGTTACCCGAATAAACCCATGAAGAAACTGATTTGTCTCCTGATCGGATGGATCCTTTGGGCTCCGAGCTTGTGCGCACAAGCTACAGGCAGTTGGAAAACCTACCTGGCTTACTACACCACCACGCAGGTAGCCGAAACCAATACCTACGTATTCGCCGTGGCCGACGGCTCGTTGTATAGTTATGGAAAAGAAGATAACAGTCTTCATTTTTATTCTCGCCAGACGGGTTTGAATGACAACGGAATCTGCCGGATCGGTTATAATCCGGCCGTGGAAAGCCTGTTGATCGTATACGGAAGCGACGGCTCGCAAACTTCCGGCGGCAACGAAGGGAATATCGACTTGATGTCCCCCCAGGGCGTCTATAACCTTCCCTATCTGAAAGACAATACGACCATACAAGATAAAACCATTCATAGTCTTTCTTTTTATAAAGAATACGCTTACTTATCGGCCGCTTTCGGCATTCTGGTGATAAATATGGAAAAACGGGAAATTACCGATACCTACCAATTGCGGCAACCCGTCTATTCCACTTGTATTTTGAACGGTCGGGTATATGCCGCCACGGCAACGGGTATTCTTAGCGGATCGATGAACGATAACCTGCTCGATGTGAATAATTGGAAGGTGGAAACTATCTCCCTTCCCGAATTTGAGGAAGGTAATCTTTCCCTTACCGTTTTTCAAAACAAATTAGGTGTGCTGCTCAAAAACAACGGCGTTTATTACCGGGAGGACGACGGAACGCTGAAAAACCTGTTCAAAGATTCCGGGGTAAAAGAAATGTTTACAGCCAATAATCGATTGACAGCCTGGTCGGACAACCTGCTTTATACCTACTCCTCTTTGACGGAAGGGGTGTACAACAACCTGGCCTCCCTAGGCAGGATCGAAGCCGTATCGGCCCTCAAAGACAATTCGACCTACTGGATAGCCACGGGAGAAGAAGGGCTCCAAAGTATCCGGGTAAAAGGTACGAACAGCGTGGAACTGACTGTCAGCGAATTGATGCAAAAGAGCGATACTCCGAAAAGAAATCTCGATTACTACCTGACTACGCACGGCGACAAATTACTGATCGTAGGAGGCGGACGCTGGATTGACCGGTATAAAAATCCGGGTACCCTGATGATCTACGAAAACGGAAGTTGGTGGAACTTCAACGAGAACGAAGCTCAAACGCCGGTACAAACCGCTACGATGGACTACACGTCGGTAGCTGTAGATCCAACTGATCCGACTCATTATTTCGTTTCTTCTTATGGAGAAGGATTGCTGGAATTCAAGGAAAACAAATTTGTCAAACTCCATACCTACCGCAATAGCGCCCTGGAAACCTTTCTGGACAACAATTATAGTTTTACGCGCCTGGCCGGCCTCGCTTTCGACAAACAAGGTAATTTGTGGACTACGAATTGTAAAGTTCCCTATGCCGTAAAAGTGCTGAAGCCTGACGGTACCTGGTTGAGAATGCCTTACAACAGTCAGATTACCCAGATCGAAATGATGGATAAAATTCTGATTACGACATCGGGCAACATATGGATGAATATCCCTTACAACAACGGAAGCGGACTGTTCGTCTGCAACGATAACCATACCCTCGACGATACGAGCGACGACGCGTATGCTCACTACACGACCTTTCCACGTAGCGGGGGCGGTAACATCGCTGTCAGCGGCGTGTACAGCCTGGCGGAAGATAAGAACGGCGATATCTGGCTAGGTACCAATAAAGGTATTCTGGTCTGCCCCGCTTCCACGGCCAGGAAAGCGGCTTCCGATCCTTCATCGGTATCCTTTCTGCAAATTACCCGCATGGAAGAAGACGGCATCACTCCTTCGGGTTACTTTCTGGACGGAGAAAAAATAAATACCATACTGGTGGACGGCGGAAACCGCAAATGGATCGGCACCGAATCGTCGGGCATTTTCCTGGTCAACGAAGACGGAAGCGAAACGCTCGACCATTTCACCACCGCCAATTCGCCCTTGCTTTCCAACAATATCCTGAGTATGGCTATGGCCGAAACGACCGGTGAACTTTTTATCGGTACCGAGAAGGGATTGATTTCTTACATGAGCGGCGCCACGAGCGGGCAGGAAAGCTATTCGGACGTGTATGCTTTCCCCAATCCCGTGCGTCCGGATTACGACGGGTTGGTTACGATTACCGGCTTGATGGCCGATTCGAACGTAAAAATCACCGATTTAAATGGAAACCTGATTTACCAGGGCCGTTCGCTGGGCGGCCAACTCACCTGGAACTGCAAAAACGGGACCGGCAAACGGGTAGGCACCGGCATTTACCTGGTACTGGCCGCTACACCGGAAGCCAAAGAAAGTGTAGTGAC
>DBFJSK010000286.1:0-9576 GCA_048403675.1 Tannerellaceae bacterium
GCCAGCATTATCAGTCTGGTGGTATTTATCTATAACTTCTTCATGTTGGGCGATCGCGGCATTACGGTATCGGTTTCCCTCAGTCTTTTTGCGGTCGTGATGTTCGCCAGCGTATTCGGCACCCTGGTGCCCATGACGCTCAACCGGCTCAAGATCGATCCGGCTATTGCTACCGGGCCTTTTATCACCATTACCAACGATATTATCGGGATGTTGATTTATATGTCGATATCATCGGTGCTGGCTTAAAATAGCTATTTTCCCTTTGGGAGGGATCGTGTACTTCTTGTATTTATTTTTTTCCAGTGAAAAATACATGCTTGTGCAATTCCGATTGCATAAGCATGCAATGAAAATTTCATAGGCATCCGATTCCGATTTTATAGGCATGCAATTTTCATTGCTTGCGCGACGGTTTGCAAAAGGTTGAATAACAATTATTTACAGGCTCGCTTTCTTTTCTCCCCCCAGTGCCTTACTTCTTGTATTATTTTTCAGAGATATTTCCGCCTTTTCGTCTTTTCCGCCCTTTGGGGGGATGCAGCCGGCCAGGGTGGTCGTTCTATTTCGTCTCGGCTCTGTTCCCCCCCCCGGAATACCGGAATGAAAATCAGACAGACGCGGCTATAGGAAAAAGTTCTGTTAAACATTCCTTAATCGGATATGTTGTAGAACATAATTATAAAATAGCCCTTACCTTTGCACCCGTTTATAAAACGTAAGGGTTTATGTTGACGGAAATCTTTTATATTCTGTTTTTTTATTTTACCGGCGAGTTCATCAGCTACTTTATCGAAGGCTTTATTCCCGGCAGCGTTATCGGGATGGTATTGCTTTTCCTCGCCTTGGCCTTTAAAAAGGTAAAGCCGGCCAAAGTACAACGCATCTCCCGCTTACTGACCCAGTATATGGGCCTCTTCTTTATCCCGGCAGGCGTGGGGTTGATGAGCGCCGTAGGCATTCTTTCGCAATATTGGGCGGTGATTCTGACGGCTTCGGTGGTTAGTACCATCCTGGTGATCGCCAGCGTGGCCTGGGTACAACAAAAAATGGAGAAAGGAAAATAACGACGATGGATAATCTGGCTCATTCCGAATTGTTTGCTTTGACGCTGGTGGTCGGCACTTACCTGGCCGCTACGGCTTTATATAAAAAAGTGCATTTTTGCCTGCTTCACCCCCTGGTTACGTCTATCCTGGCCATTATCGCCGTGTTGGAAGTATTGGGGATTCATTACGAATCGTTCCGGCAAAGCAGCCACCTCATTCATTTTATGCTCGGCCCCTCGGTGGTGGCCCTGGGCTATGTATTGTACGAGCAAATCCAATACCTGAAAGGAAATGTCGTTTCCATCCTGACGTCGGTCTTCGTAGGCGCGCTGGTGGGCATCGTAAGCGTGATCGTAATTGGCAAACTGATGGGGGCCGACCAGGCGTTGATCGCTACCTTGCAACCTAAATCGGTAACTACGCCTATCGCGATGGGCATTGCGGAAAAGGCCGGGGGAATTCCTTCCCTGACGGCGGTGATCGTTGTGGCGGTCGGTATTTTCGGCAGCATCGTGGGGCCGGTTATCATGAAAGTGCTGGGCATTGAAAGCCATATCGCCAAAGGGTTGGCACTGGGCGCTTCTTCACACGGGGTCGGTACGGCGACGGCCATTCAGATCGGGGCCATCGAGGGCGCTTTGAGCGGACTGGCTATCGGGTTGATGGGGATAATGACGGCGGTGTTGGTGCCGGTCATCGGTTTGATTCTGCAATTAATTTGATTTCGCAAAAAGTCGGCTTAGCGGCGGCGTTTGAAAAACTGCTGCATCTCGGCTGCGCATTCGGTTTCCAATATTCCTTTTCTGACGATGGTTTTCGGATGAAACGCCTGGGGCGCAAACCGGGTAAATCCTCTTTTCTCGTCGGGTGCGCCGTAAATTACTTCACTCAGTTGCGCCCATCCGATCGCGCCCGCACACATCACACAGGGTTCTACCGTTACATACAGC
The DNA here is from genome assembly GCA_048403675.1 of Tannerellaceae bacterium. GTDB lineage: Bacteria > Bacteroidota > Bacteroidia > Bacteroidales > Tannerellaceae > Parabacteroides. The sequence continues at coordinate 2,000 of DBFJSK010000286.1, forward strand.
TGGCACCCGGTCAGGTATTTGGCGCCCAGCAAGCCGGTAGCGGCCGTAATGGCCAGCATTTCGGCATGCGCCGTTACGTCGTTCAGCCGTTCGGTCTGGTTGTGGGCCCGGGCGATGATCCGGCCGGCGGCCACCACCACGGCGCCTACGGGCACTTCTCCTTCCGCCGCGGCCGCGCGCGCTTCCGTGAGGGCCTGTTTCATGAAATAGGTATCGTCAAAAGGTGTCATCGGCGCATTTCGTTTTCGTTAAAAAGCGTAGGATAGTTTTCCTCCAGGGTTTTGAGGATATGCGAAAGAATGGTTTCCCGGTACCAGCGCGACCGGTTGGCGATTTTATATCGCGACAGGTAGCGTTCCACCGCCTTATGCTCTTCGTCATTGAGCATAAAGGTGATTTTATGTACCCGGGGATGATGGGGTTGGGGGGGCGAATATTTCCTTTCCTTTTTCATCGGCTGCAAATGTACGCGGGAAAGGTCGAATAAAAAAGAAAATAAGTATATTTGTGCAAACGAATGCTATGGCAGAACGCAACGAAACCGGCCGTGCCGGCGAAGAACAAGCCCGTCGGTTACTGGCGGCAAAGGGTTACCGCATCTTGCATGCCAACTGGCACTGGCACCATTACGAGCTTGATATTGTGGCCATGGACTGCAATTGCCTGGTGGTGGCGGAGGTGAAAACCCGGGCGGCCGGCAGCTTGATGGCGCCCGAAGAGGCTGTCGACCGGGGAAAAATACGGCGTATCGCCGCCGCGGCCGATGCGTATGCACGCCGGTTCGGGATCGAGGCGCCGGTGCGGTTCGATTTGTTGCTGGTCGTCAAGACGGGTGACAGCTACCGGGTGGAACATTGGGAGGATGCTTTTTATGCGCCGCTTCGGTAGGCTTCTGCTTTGAGGTTCCTTTCCTTTTGACCGGATGAAATAAAAAAGAGGTATTCGCTAAAATCGTGAAAATTTTAAAGATAAGCTATGAATATAGAAGATGTGCGGCAGTTTTGCCTCTCACTGAAAAATACCACCGAATGCTTGCCTTTCGACGATGTTTCGCTGGTATTCAAAGTGGAAAATAAAATGTATCTCCTGCTTCCGCTCGATGCGGCCGAACCTTCCCTTTCGCTCAAATGCCATCCCGAATTGGTGGAAGAGTTGCGCGAACGTTACCGGGCGGTAGAACCGGCTTTCCATTTCAATAAGAAATATTGGAATACCATTTACCTGGAGCGGGATATGCCCGACGAGCAAATCAAACATTGGATTCGCCATTCGTACCGGGAAGTCATTGCTAAATTGCCTAAAAAAATCCGCGAAAACTATGCCGGCCTTTTCGAATGACGTCCCCCGGATCCTCCGCTTAACGGAGGCTGCTTCTACCAACGCCAGCCTGCGCGCCTTGTTAGAAGGCGGGGCGGAAAAGCTTCCGGAAGGAAGTGTGGTCGTCGCCGAGAAACAAACTTCCGGACGCGGCCAGGTGGGGAATAGCTGGGAGTCGGAAGCGGGAAAAAATCTTACTTTCAGTGTTGTACTCTATCCGGATTGCCTGCCGGCCAACCATCAGTTCCTGATTTCCCAGATCGTGGCCCTCAGCGTAAAGGAAACCTTGGATGTTTATACGCCGGATATCCGGGTGAAATGGCCCAACGATATTTACTGGCGGGAGAAAAAAATCTGCGGTATCCTGATCGAGAACGATCTGGCGGGCAATTATATGTACTGTTCGATTATCGGCATCGGCATCAACCTCAACCAGCAGGTTTTTCACAGCGAGGCGCCCAATCCGGTTTCACTTTCGCAGATTACCGGCCGCACCTACGACAAAGAACAGGTGCTCGGCGCGTTTCTGGATCGTTTCTATGGCTATTATCTGTTGCTTTTGCAGGAGAAATATGCCGAAGTGCGGGCACGTTACCGAAGGGCGCTGTATCGGGGGGAAGGTTATTTTCCGTACGCGGATGCGAAAGGAACGTTTGAAGCTTGTATAGGCGATATTGAGCCGACGGGCCATTTGGTGCTCGTCTTACCTGGCGGGAGCCGGCGTCGGTATGCGTTTAAGGAGGTGGCTTGTCTGCCGGCCGGGGGCCGGCATTGAGGGGAAAGTATTCCACCAATAGCGTCCCGTCGTGGGAAGACCTGTAAATCGACAGGGCGCCTCCCTGTCTTCCGCTGAAGACGAAGCGCCCTGGAAAGTTAGGAATAAGGTCGTGGTTTAGTAAGGTTCTCCGGCAAAAATACCGGCTTGTTGTTACAAACCGGTTACAACCGGATTAAGTTTATCTTTACCTCTTTTTTTATATTATTTGCAACTCGCGGATTTATTCTTACATTTGCCTCTAGTACATAAAAACACAATCTGCACTATGGCTCAATACAAACGTATCCTGCTCAAATTAAGCGGCGAATCGCTGATGGGAGGCAAACAATACGGCATCGACGAAACGCGCCTGGCCGAATATGCGGCGCAAATCAAGGAAATAGCCGGGATGGGAATCCAGATCGGCATCGTGATCGGGGGAGGCAATATTTTCCGCGGGCTGAGCGGCGCATCGAAAGGGTTCGACCGGGTAAAAGGCGACCAGATGGGCATGCTGGCTACCGTTATCAACAGTCTGGCGCTGAGTTCGGCGCTGGTTGCTCAGGGGGTGAAAGCCCGGGTGCTGACGGCCATCCGAATGGAACCGATCGGCGAATTTTACAATAAATGGCGCGCTATCGAACTGCTCGAACAAGGCCATGTGGTGATTATGTCGGGCGGCACGGGCAACCCTTTCTTTACCACGGATACAGGTTCATCTCTGCGGGGAATTGAAATTGAAGCCGACGTGATGTTGAAAGGTACGCGCGTGGATGGTATTTATACGGCCGATCCGGAGAAAGACCCAACGGCGGTGAAATTCTCCGAAATTACCTACGATGAGATTTATACCCGCAGTTTGAAAGTGATGGATCTGACCGCTACCACGATGTGTAAGGAAAACAACCTGCCCATTATCGTCTTCGACATGGATACGATGGGGAACCTGAAAAAAGTAATGAGCGGCGAGCCGATCGGCACGCTGGTGCATAATTAGCAAATCCGGCTGTCCCCCGGCCGGTAATAAGGCGCTTGTCTTGTTGCCGGGCCGGCGTCTGCTCTGGCGCCCGATCGTAAGCTTGGGCGGGGGGGCAGCAGATCCCGATCCTTCTTTGCCCGGGCCGGCCCGGAGAAGCTTCGGGCAATCCCGGAAGCCTTTTTCGGGTGAACGGCTTTGTTGTTAACCTGTCTGTAGCTTGATCCTGTATACCTTTATTTTACCTATGCCCATTCTACGCCGCTTCGGTTACTTCTGCTTACCGATCTTGTTGATCCTGTTGTGCAGCCTGACGGCTTGTACCGGCCAGTCGCGGCAAAAAAAACGGGTGATCGGGCTTTCCCAATGTATGTTGGGCGATGCCTGGCGGCAGGCGATGATTAACGATATGCGCATCGAAGCGTCGAATTACGACAACCTCGAAATCATCATCAAAGACGCCGGCAATACGAACGAAACCCAAATCCGGCAGATTCGCGAACTGATCCGGCAAAAAGTAGATGTCCTGATTATTTCTCCTTACCAGTCGGCGCCGATTACGGCCGTAGCCGAAGAAGCCTATCGGGCCGGTATCCCGACCATTATCACCGATCGGAAAGTCAATACCGATTTATATACCACATTTGTCGGGGCGAATAATTACGAAATAGGGTTGGCCGCCGGCGGATATGCCGCGCAATACCTGCCGCCGCGGGCTGTCATCCTGGAAATTTGGGGATTGGCGGAAACCTCACCCGCCCAGGAACGACATCAGGGGTTCGTGGATGCCTTGCTGACGCGTGGCGACCTGGTTTACCGCAAAATCGAAGGGCAATGGCTGTACGATACCGCCCGCGTGCAACTGCAAAAGTTGGAACGCCCCGAGGAAATCGATTTTGTGTATTCGCACAACGATATGATGGCCATAGCTGCCCGCGAGTATTTTATGGCGTGGGATTCCGTGCGAGGCAAAGCATTAAAAATCATCGGGGTGGATGCCGTTCCGGGCGCCGGCCTGGAGGCCGTGGAAGACGGACGGATCGACGCCTCGTTTATGTATCCTACCGGGGGCGAACAAGTGGTGCGTACCGCAATGCAAATTTTGAGCGGGGGGGCGGTCGAGCGGTTTATTCCGCTTCGTACGGCCCGGGTCGATCGGCCTACTGCACGCACGCTGTTGTTGCAAGCAGGCCAGTTACAGAATTACAAACAACGTATCGAGGCCCAACGCCAGCGTATCGACGGGTTGGCGGGACGGTTTCATTTCCTGACCAGTTCCCTGTGGGTGATTACGCTGTTGATGCTCGCGTTTATCCTGCTCTCGGTTTACGTTTTTCATATCAACCGGAAGATCCGCCAGACGAATGCCACACTTCGCGAAACCAACCGCAAGGAAGAGGAACAACGGCGGAAGTTGATCTCCCTCAATGCCGAAATCAAGGAGGTGACGGCGCAGAAATTGCAGTTTTTTACCAATGTCTCGCATGAAGTGCGCACCCCGCTTACCCTTATCCTGGCACCGCTCGACCGCCTGGTGGGCTTGTTGCAGGATTCGCCTTATCTTCCCGATTTGTTGCTGATCCGCAAGAATGCCGACCGGCTGCTGCGCGTAATCAACCAGATTCTGGATTTTCGCAAAGTGGAGAATAGCGAAGAAAAACTGAAAATCAGCGAGGCTGATCTGGTGGCTTTTGCCGCCGAGGTCAAATCTTATTTCGACAGCATGGCCCGGGTACGGCAGATTGCCTATACGTTCGAGGCCGGGGTGAAACAGGCCTTCGTCTGGTATGATGCCGATTTGATGGAAAAGGTGTTGGTTAATTTGCTTTCCAATGCGTTTAAGTTTACGCCTGAAGGGGGCACGATCGGCCTTAGTGTCTCGGATGAGGCCGAGGAAGTCTGTATCCGGGTAAAGGATACCGGCTGCGGCATCAAACCGGAGAACCAGCCGTATTTGTTCCATCGTTTTTATACGGAAGACCGCTTGGGCGGTACGGGCATCGGTTTGCACCTGGTGGACGAATACATCCGGATGCATGGCGGCCGTATCTCGGTGCAGAGCCGGGTAGGAGAGGGCACTGTTTTCACGGTTTGTCTGCGGAAAGGGAAAAGCCATTTTTCGGCCGGTGCGGTGGCTGAAATGCCCGTGTCGCCTTTGGTATATGAAGCCTCTACGCTCGATGACAGGGAAGCGAAAGCGTTGTTATCGGCAACTTATCCTTATACCGTGTTGGTGGTGGAAGACGATGATGAGGTAAGAGCATACCTGGAAAAAGAATTGAGCGGGAATTTCCGCATCCTGACGGCGCCCAACGGCAAACTGGCGCTGGCCGTAGTGGAAGAGGAGGACGTATCGCTGGTATTGAGCGATGTGATGATGCCCGAGATGAATGGCTTCGAACTGTGCCGCACATTGAAAACGAATTTGACTTCAAGCCATATTCCTGTCGTGCTGCTTACGGCGCTTTCCGACGAACGGCAGCGTATGTACGGCCTTTCGGGGGGAGCCGACGGGTATATCCAGAAACCTTTCCGTGTGGATTATGTCAAGTTGCATCTCATCCGGTTGCTGGAAGAGCGCCGGAAGTTAAGGGAGCAAGTATTGCGGAAATTGCAGGAAAACAGTTTGTGGCTTCCGGAGCCGGAAAAGATAGAAAATATCGACGATGTGTTCCTCCGGAAGTTTATCGCCCGGATCGAAGAGGTGTATGCCGATTCGGACTATAATGTGGAAAAACTGAGCGATACGCTCGGCTTGTCGCGCGGACATCTGCATCGGAAAATCAAAGAACTCACCGGGACGACGCCGGTGGATTTTCTTCGGAATTACCGCTTGGGGAAAGCGGCTGAATTGTTGCGAGGCAGGAAATTCACGATCAGCGAGGTGGCTTACCGCACAGGGTTTACCTCGCCGGCCTATTTTTCGAAATGTTTCAAAGCGGCGTATGGGGTGACGCCTACCGAATTTCAATAACACGCTTCAAAAAGGCTATGGCGGAGAGCGTAGAGGTTCGGCCCGGCAAACTTAGGATTCATCCCTGAAAGTTTAAGATTCATTCCTGAAAGGGTAAAGAAACATTCTTGGAAAGGTAGAGGGGCGCTCCTGAAAAGGCACGACGCGGGCTGCGGACAATTTAGGAAGAAGCTTTCGGGCATCTTCGGCAGTGACTTCCGGAAAATTCCATTCCTGTCCCGTTCGCTTTTCTCCCATTTTGACTCTCTCTCTTTTCTTTTCTCCCCCTTCTTTTTTCTTCTTCCGAAATCTGCTTCGATCACATTTGTACCTTCGCTGTGACATTTGTCATATCCGCTTCATCTTTTGCGGTTTATACGACAAAATTGATACATCTTCCTTCATTTGTTATCGAGCGTAAATGCCAACTGTTCTACATTTGTCGTGTCGCAATTGGACAGAATCATTCATTGTTAAACTAATTATTTATGCTCATGAAAACTTTGTTACTTTCTAAATGGAGTGCCTGGATCGTGATGCTCTGTTTCGCCCAGCTTCTGCATGCGCAACAGATCTCCGTGAAAGGAACGGTCATTTCGGGAACCGATAATTTCCCCGTGATCGGCGCTTCCGTGATTGAAAAAGGAACCACCAACGGTACCATTACCGATATGGATGGAAACTTCTCGCTCTCCGCCCCCAAAGGGGCCGTAATCCAGATCAGTTATATCGGATTCGTTACCCAGGAAACGCCCGCCGACGGCTCCGTGATGAATATCGTGTTGAAAGAAAATACCCAGGCGCTTTCCGAAGTCGTCGTCACCGGCTACTCCTCCCAGAAAAAGGCCGACCTGACCGGCGCCGTAGCCGTGGTTAAAATGAACGACATCAAAGATATTAACAACAGCAATGCCGTGCAATCTTTGCAAGGCCGCGTGCCGGGTATCCATATTACCAATACCGGTCAGCCCAACGGCGATGTGGATGTGAAGATCCGCGGCGTCTCCACCCTAGGCAACAGCAAGCCGCTTTATATTATCGACGGAGTGCCCAGTACGCGTTCGATGAACGAAATCGCCACCTCCGACATCGAGTCTATCCAGGTCTTGAAAGATGCCTCCGCAGCCAGCATTTACGGATCGCGTGCCGCCAACGGCGTCATTATCGTCACCACCAAAAAAGGAAAGGCGGGCGGAACCCATGTGGATTTCCGCGCTTCGCTGACAGCCCAGCAATGGCAACGTTCCATCGACCTGCTCAATGCCAACGAACGGGGCGTCATCCAGTGGCAAGCGGCCATGAACGACGGCAACGATCCTAATTTCGGCGACTATTCCTTCCGATGGCATACCAACGACAAAGGCTATGCCGTACTCGACCAGGTAATTGTTCCCGAATTTTTAAAAGTAGGCGATCAGGAAGTAATGCGTGCCGCCGATACCGATTGGGTAAAAGAAATCAGCCGCACGGGTTTTACGCAAAACTATAATGTCACCGTCACCAACGGCAACGAAAAAGGGCGCGCCCTTTTCTCCCTCGATTATTACGGCAACAACGGAACGGTGAAAGGCACC
>DBFJSK010000287.1:0-10765 GCA_048403675.1 Tannerellaceae bacterium
ACGGCCGAGATGCATTATGCCCGTCCCGAACACTTTACCGGCCGTGAGCAACCGATAGGCCAAACGATTTTCCATAAAGCCGCCGACGCGCAAGGATACGCCATCGTCGCCGATTCACGCGGTACCTTGCTCTACGACGGAAACAAGCTGGAGGAAAAACCCCTGCTCGTCATCACAAGCGAACAGGCTACAACCGACTATCTGCGGTTACTCGAAGAGAAAGGTATTTCGTATATCGCAGCCGGCACAACGCGTACCGACCTGGCGAAAGCAATGGATCTGCTTGCCCGGGAGTTCGGCGTGCAACGTCTCGTTCTATGTGGCGGGGGGCATATCAACGGAGCATTCCTAGAAGCCGGCTTGCTGGATGAAGTCAGCCTCCAGATTGCCGCAGGCATCGACGGGCGCAAAGGCATGACTGCCGTATTCGACGGCATGGCCGACAATCACTGTCCGCCACTGCGGTTGCATCTGCAAAGCGTACAGCGAATGGAAGGAACCGACACGGTATGGATACGCTATACGAACTAACGCCTATGAAAAAAATTTTAGGCGTAACCCTGTCGGTGTTGCTAGGTGCTGCGGTTGTGGCACAAGAAGATAAAGAAATAAGTAGGAACGAAAAAGTAAATGAAAGAAAGATGGAAGCATTGAAACTGACACAAGAATGGGACAAAGTATTCCCCCCCAGCGATAAAGTAAAGCATAAGAAAGTAACTTTTTGCAATCGCTACGGCATCACCCTGGCTGCCGATCTGTATATGCCTCAAAACGCAGCAGGTAAGCTGCCAGCTCTGGCCGTAAGCGGGCCTTTCGGAGCGGTGAAGGAACAATCGTCGGGGCTGTATGCCCAGGAGATGGCCCGACGCGGTTTTCTTACCCTCGCATTCGATCCTTCTTTTACGGGAGAAAGCGGCGGTGAACCCCGGTATGTGGCTTCGCCCGACATCAACACCGAGGATTTCTGCGCTGCTGTGGACTATCTTTGCACTTCGGATCAGGTCGATCCCGACCGCATAGGCATCATCGGTATCTGCGGATGGGGCGGTATGGCCCTCAATGCTGCGGCTATCGACACGCGTATCAAGGCAACCGTTACTTCTACCATGTACGATATGAGCCGCGTAAGCGCCAACGGATATTTCGACGCCCTGGATGCCGACCAGCGGTATGAGCTTCGCCGCCAACTCAACGCCCAACGTACGCTCGACACCCAAAACGGCTGGTATGAACGAGCCGGAGGCGTGGTCGATCCCTTACCGGCCGATGCGCCCCAATTTGTAAAAGATTACTACGCCTATTACAAAACTCCGCGCGGTTACCACCCCCGTTCGCTCAATTCCAACGGAGGATGGAACAAGACGTCGGCGCTTTCGTTCATCAACATGCCCCTGCTGGCTTATAGCGACGAGATACGAGGCGCCGTGCTGATGATTCATGGCGAAAAGGCGCATTCGCGCTATTTCAGTGAAGATGCATTTAAAAAGTTGAAAGGCGACAATAAAGAGTTACTCCTCATTCCCGGCGCCAGCCATGTAGATTTATATGATAACAAGGCCGGCGTAATTCCTTACGAAAAGATGGAAAAGTTTTTTCGTAATCACCTGAAATAATAAAGAATATTTCTATAAAAATACACAGATAGATGAGAAAAAATTTTGGAGCGAAGCCCTGGTGCTATCCGCAACCCGTATTTATTGTCGGCACATACGACGAACAAGGAAATCCGAATGCCATGAATGCCGCCTGGGGGGGCATAGACGAGGGGGGACAGATAAACATGTGCCTCGACGCCGGACATAAGACGGTGAAAAATCTGCTGTCCACCCAAGCGTTCACGATCAGTATGGCCATCGTCGGGCAGATGGCAGCCTGCGATTACGTAGGTATCGTCTCTGGCAACAAAGAACCCGACAAGTTCGGCAAAGCCGGTTTTCATGCCACCAAGTCGGTGTTTGTGAACGCCCCGCTGATCGATGAATTGCCGATGGCGGTGGAATGCGAACTTCTTTCGTACGATCCCGGCACCTGCCACCTCGTAGGCCGTATCGTAAATGTTTCGGCCGATGAAAGTATCCTGGATGAGCAAGGTAAAATCGATCCCGCCAAGTTGCAACCCATCACTTTCGACCCTGTGCACAACCATTATCTCGTAATCGGAGAAAAAGTAGGCGACGCATTCAAAGCCGGGCTGGCATTAAAAAGATAAACGTATATGAAAGAAATAAGGATAGACCTGCGCGATCCGGCTCAGGGCGACCCGGAGGAAAGTAGGCGTAGTGCCGAACTCTGTTTCAAAATCAACCATACGATGCCCGGAACAGCCGAGTACGACGAATGGGTGCGTGCGTTGTTCTGCGGCCGCATCGGTTGCCATTCCAGGGTGATGCCCGGCCTTACCGTAGTACGCGGCAATAGCGTCACCATCGGCGAAAATGTAGTAGTGATGAATAACTGCCTGATGATGGCGGCCGGCCATATCACGATAGAGGACAACGTACAAGTAGCCGCCAACGTGCAGCTCATCACCAACAACCACGACCTGTACGAACGTCAGATTATCACCTGTAAGCCGGTGGTGCTGAAACGCGGCTGCTGGATAGGAGCCGGAGCCACCATCCTGCCGGGTGTCACCATCGGCGAGCATGCTATCGTTGCCGCCGCATCGGTCGTGACCAAAGACGTGCCGGCCCATACGATTGTGGCCGGTAACCCAGCCAGATTCATGAAAGTAATTCCCCCCAGATCAAAAGAATAGATTGAAAATTATCCGTACGGTTTCAAAAACATTCGCCAGGTTCACGCCCTGGTCGGGCGGTTGCCGGATGGATGGGCCGAGGCTTTTGATGGAGAAAATAACACCCCTTACGATCTATTTCGTAAGGGGTGTACGGTTGCTTTCTTCCTTACACAACGGCTTTAAAAAAACGGTGAAAATTTCCCTGTTCAGCTAAGCTCCGCTTCGTTCATCTCCTGGGCAAACTCCGCCGTGGTATATACCTTTTCAGCCAGTAGCGTAAAATTAATGCGCGCCGCCTCGTCGGCATCCATCCCCGGCAGTTTGGCCGAAGCCGTCGCATCGAAGATAACGGCTGCTTCGAATCCTCGTTCCTGCAACTCCCTCAGGTGCGATTCGGCGCATAAATTGCCCGACATCCCGCATACGATTACCTTATTAATTCCCCGTTTGCGCAGTTGCAAAATCAAGTCGTTGTTTTCGGGCCCGAAAAGCTTATGCGGCGCTGTCACGATAATATTCTTTCCTTCCTTAATATAAGGCTTATAAATCTCTAGCCAATCGGCGCCCGAACCTTCGAACCCTTCCCCAGTGGTTTGCCCTTTACGTTCGAACATACCGGTATCGTGCATCAGTTTCTCGATCGGGCCTTCGAAATGCCACTGGTGATCGTGCGGATAATAATAATGCGGAGAGATAAAAACCAACATCCCTTTTTCAGCCGCCACTTCGAAAATTTTCAACAGATGCTCCACCGTCTTATTCTTGACGATATTTTCACCGAAAGCACCCCAGCCCAATCCCGTTTCGCTTAAAAAATCATTTTGAGGATCTGTCATCACGATAGCCGTTTGTTTGTCGATCACAAACGGAGTTTCAATTCCATGCATACGCTTTTTTGTTTAGTTGTTATTACTCATTTTGTACGATACAAAGATCGCCGATCGCGACCGGCCGGGAAATGCCCATTTTTCCTATTCGGATGGCCATTTTTCATGCAAAGCTGTAAATCAATACAATGGAATCTGAAAACAAGGGAAAAAAAGACGTTTTTAGAATTTCCGCCCGGCATGTAGCTACACGCGTCTCCCTGCCGGGCAACCTCTCCTTAATAAGAATAAAAATAGCGTAGCTGTCTCTTTCTATCCCTATTTCTTTTTATTCTAAAAGGAGTGTTAATAACACGATCCGGATTCTCCGGTCAGTTAAATAGCCTTTTTCCCCACCCCCCGATAATCGGCCCAAGCTGGGTATAGGTGGGGTTAAAATACATCAATACATGTTGTTATCCTTTTTAACTCCTACCTTTCCTTGTTTGTTATGGTAATCCTTACCCCAAGGAATATCATGGCTAATTAATGTTCAACTAATAATTATTTTATGATGAAAGATGAAAATTTAAAAGTGAAGGAAAAACAACAGGTATCGGCGGCGAATCCTTATTTTACCGATTACATGAAAACACTTGTCCTTCGTAAAATGAAAGCCGGCAAGAACCGGACGGCCGACAATTACCTGAGCGCACTCAACAAATTCAGCGCCTATTTGAAAGAAGAAGCCGACGGCCTCCCACTCGAAAATCTCTCTCCTGCCTTATTGCAGGATTATTTACAGTGGCTCATCCATACGGAAGAACTGTCGGAAGGCACGATCGATTTTTACCTCCGTACCCTCAAGGCGATGTACAACCAGGGCGTAAAAGAATTTCACCTGCAATTTACCTCCGGCCATCCCTTCGCCGGCACCACCATCAAAGTACCCCCTACGCGTAAGAGGGCCCTTCCCGACGAAGTGTTCAACCGGCTGATGAGCCTCGACCTGAGCGACAAGCCCCATCTGCTGACCGCTCTGCATCTGGCTCTTTTCATTTTCTACGCCCGGGGCATGAGTTTTATCGACGTCTATAACCTGACGCATGAAAACATCGTCGATAATTACCTTATTTATGTTCGGAGCAAGACGCAGGTATCCTTGCAAGTGAAAATCACGCCTGAGATGAAACACCTGCTCAAACTGTACCGGCGCAAGCATAGTGCCTGGATATTCCCTTTCCTGCACGAGAAAATGCACGGCTACGGCGATGTTTCTGCCCAATCGTCGTTGCGACGGATCAACCGTTATTTGCGGGAAGTAGGTGATATGCTCGAATTGCAGCATCCGCTTACCACCTATGTGATGCGCCATTCGTGGGCTTCGCTGATGCTTGAGGCCGGCTCGGAACTGGGGGTAATCAGCCAATCGTTGGGGCATACGTCGATGCATACTACCGAGATCTACCTCAGCAATTTGTCGGTAGGTAAAATCGATAAAGCGGCCGACGATATGCTGAACGCGTTTATCCGGAAGAAAAAGTTTTACCGTAAAGAGTTGCTGGGCGCACTGGATGAAAAACGTTCCGACGAACAGGAACCGAGTGCAAACTATGCGGAAACGGAAGTAGAAACACAAGCAGGAGCGCACTCCCATGCGCAGGTAAAAGCCTATCAGGGAAAGGCTGAAACAAAGCAACCCCGGAGGGCCGGAAAAGAGCTGGGTGCGTCGTCTGATCGGGTTCAAACAACGCCTGCGCCGTCGCCCCGGCAACCGGTACGAAAAGCCGCAGGGCCCGCTTCGAAGGTATGGACAGCCTTGGTGGCCGTCGCTTCGAAAATACGGGGCGGCAAGAAGTAAGCACTAAAGGAAAAAAGACGACCGCCTTCCCGCTGCTTGCCCCAAGAGGGAAGGCGGTCGTTTGGGCGACTTCACGGAAGTTTGTCGCTGAATACGGGCCGATGGAGGGAGGAAATAACTTTTTTTGTGCCTTACCACGATGATAGTCTGCCCGATAAGCCTTAATTTTGCAGGTTTCAAGGAATGATGAGTGCCGCTTTAGCCAGAGGGAAGGCGGATTATGTATGGAGTTATATTATAGATTAGATGAGGCAGTTAAAATGTTTTCTCGGTTGGATTTCTTCACAAAAGCATCTCTACTTTTTGTTTGCGCTGCTTTTTGTGGTTCCTAATTTTGTGTTTTACTTCACGGAACCTTTGCCGGTTACCACCCATATCGCCGCCACCCTGATGCCGCTGGGCGGCTGGATGCTGGTGCTGCTGGCGGCGCGTAAGCCGGGTATCGTGGTATGGTGCCTCGTGCCCAAGGTGATTCTGGACGGCGGACAACTCGTATTGCTTTACCTTTTCGGCGAATCGGTCATTGCGGTGGATATGTATCTGAACCTGACCAGCTCGAATGCATCCGAGGCTAGCGAATTGCTGGGCAATCTGGTGCTGATTATCGGATGTGTCGTGGCGTTGTATACGTTGCCTACGCTTTATCTGGCTTATCGGTCGGTTCGGCTGAAAGAGAAGCTACCGGGGCGTTTCCGGCGCAAATGGGCGCTTATCAGCGTGGCGATCGCGCTGGCGGGGCTGCTTGTCAGCCTGCTCTCGCCGCTGCAAGGGCATACGTTTTCGCCCAAAGACGATATGTATCCCGCCAATGCGTTGTATAACCTGTATTTCGCCATCCATAAAGCCGAACGCAACAGCCAGTATCACCGCACGTCGGCCGATTTCCGCTTCTACGCCGTCAAACCGGATTCCATCGCGGGCAAACGGGAAATTTATGTGCTGGTGGTGGGCGAAACGTCGCGCGCTATGGAATGGAGTTTGTACGGATACGAGCGCCCTACCACGCCCCGGATGGAGGCGCTGGACGGGCTGGTGTATTTTACGGATATGCTTACCCAGTCGAACAATACGCATAAGAGCGTACCGATTATCCTTTCGGCCGCCAGCGCCGAGAATTACGGCGTTTTATACGACCAGAAAAGCATCGTGACGGCTTTCAAGGAGGCTGGCTTCCGTACGGTGGTGATTGCCAACCAGAAGCTGAACACTTCCATGATCGGCGCTTTTTACCGCGAGGCCGACGATTTTATCGATATGAGCAGTTTTCGTACCGGTTCCTACTTGTCGTCGCTGCATGACGGAGCCATTTTGCCTTATCTGGAGAAGGAGTTGAAGAAGGACGACCGGAATTTGTTCGTCGTGCTTCATACCTACGGTTCGCACTTCAATTATCACGAGCGTTATCCGAAAGAATTTGCTTTTTATAAGCCGGATAAGGCGGAAGGCATACGGGCTTCGTATAAAAAAGAGCTGCGCAATGCGTATGATAATTCGATTCATTATACCGATTATGTACTAGGAGAGATTGTCGATATGCTGGCCCGGACGGGCGAGGCGGCCTCGATGGTGTACCTGAGCGATCATGGCGAGGATATATTCGACGATGCCCGACACCGCTATTTGCACGCGTCGCCTATCCCGACGTATTATCAGTTGCATATTCCCTTCGTTATCTGGTTTTCGCCGGCTTATCGGGCGGCGTACGGAGCGAAGTATGCGGCGGCGGCGGCGCACCGGGTGTTGCCGGTAAGTACGAATAGCGTGTTTCATACGGTACTCGATTTGGCCGGGGTGCAAACGCCGGTAGCCGATTCTACGCTGGCGCTGACGAACCCGGCCTTTGCGGTGCACAGCCGGATGTATCTGGGCGATCACGACGATCCGATTCCGTTTTGGAAAGTTGGGCTGAAAAAGGCTGATTTCGAGAAATTGGACGCCTGGCATATTGCATACGAAAAGGAAGATTAACGGTGGCAGGGGGCGCGAAAACGAACGAAGATGGGCCTTGAAGACAGACATATTACCCGGAAAGTGGTGGCGGGGTATCTGCTGCTGCTTATTTTGGCAGTGTGTAGTGTGGGCTATATATATAAGGTAGTGGAAGAGGTGGCCGGCGGCGGGGAGGCAGACCCTTCGGCGCGCCGAAAGACGTATTTGGTAACCAATACGTTGTCGCTTTTGTACGAGAGCGAGGCGTTGGGCCAGTTGGTAGGCATGCCGGGGAATGATTTCAAGCATTTTAACCGTACGCTCGATAAGGCACACCGGAATATGGATTCGCTTCGGCTGTTGGTGCGCGATTCGTTGCAACGGTTGAAGATCGATACGATCGATGTGCTTTTGGAGCGGAAACGGTGGAATACGAAACGGCTCTTGGAAACATGGAACGAGAGTAACGCCGAACGGTTGTATGCCGAGAATATTGAAAAGGTGATTGCCGTGCAGGATACGGTGCCGGAACAGGTGGCGGTGCAGCAACAACTGGAAATCCGGGAGGATACGGTGGTAGTGCCGCGGCCGAAGCGGGGTTTTTTCCGCCGGTTGGCCGATGTGTTTGCGCCGAGCGGACAGGATACGGGCATTGTGGTGAATTCCACGCGGCAGGTGCTGACCGATACGTTGGTGAACGTATATAATCCTTCGGATACCATCGTAAGCGTGCTCAAGAGTATCCGGGATAGCGTGGCGGGCGAACGGAGCCGGTTGCGGGATTTGTTGGCCGAGCGGGCGGCGAATCTGAGGTATAATAATACGGTGGTAAGCCGGCAGATTAACCAGCTATTGCGCAATATCGAAGAGGAGGAAATGGAGGCTTCGCTCGGGAAGGTGCAGAAGAAGCAAGCGTTGCTGCGCCGTACGTCGTATCTGATCGGTGGGATCGGGGCGGTTTCGGTGGGCATCGCTTTGTTGTTTATGGTGCTGATAGGGCGGGATGTGTCGCGAAGCCGTTTTTATCGGATGCAGCTTGAAAAGGCGAAATTATATGCCGAAGGGTTGCTACGGAGTCGGGAGAAGTTGATTCTGACGATCAGTCATGATATCCGGGCGCCGCTTTCCTCGATTATCGGGTATATCGAATTGTTGCTGCGCCGGCATCCCGACGAGCGGCAACGTTATTTTCTGGAAAATATGAAGGGGTCGTCGGATCATATCCTTTCGCTGGTGAATGATTTGCTGGATTATCATCGGTTGGAAGCGGGCGAGATGGAGATTCACCGGGTGCCTTTCCGGCCGGGGGTGTTGCTGGATGAGATTTATACCAGTTTCAAACCATTGGCCGAAGCGAAGGGGTTGGAGTTGATTCTGAATAAAGAGGGCGGTTTCAACGAGGGGATGCAGTTGTCGGGCGATCCGATGCGTATCCGCCAGGTGATCGGGAATTTGCTTTCAAATGCGATTAAATTTACTTTCGAAGGACGCATCGTGCTCGGTGCGGAGCTGGAAACAACGCGGGGCGGGGCGGCCTGGCCGGGTGTTCCGGCTCTATCGGTTGCATCGCCTGGCTCGGCTTTTTCGACTTTCCCGACTGTGGAAGGCGGGAAGCGGGTGTGCCTCAGGGTGAGCGTGAGCGATTCGGGGCCCGGGATTGCGCCCGACGAACAGGAAAAGATTTTCGGGGAGTTTACCCGGCTTTCCGGTACGGAGGAGGTGGAAGGGTTCGGATTGGGTCTTTCCATTACGCGGAAATTGATTGCTTTGATGGGGGGCGAACTTTCGTTGGCCAGCACGCCGGGGAAAGGCAGTGTCTTTTCTTTTTCGCTGCCGCTCGAAAAGATGGCGAAAGAGGCGGATGGCGTTTGTTTGCCCAGGACGAAAGCGGGGGCGGCGACTGAAACGTCGGCCGGAACAAGCGACCCGATTGGGGTTGCCCCAACAGACGGTGCGGATGCGGCGGAAAACGGGGCGCCGCGCGGCTCGGTATATTGCTTGTTGGTGGATGACGATCCCCTGCAATTGGCGCTTACCGAAGAGTTGTTGAAGCAGAGCCGGGTGCAAGTGGTAGGATGTACGAATCCGTATAAGGTAACGGAATGGCTGGAAAAACAGCCGTTCGATGCGGTGATGACGGATATTCAGATGCCGGGGTTGGATGGGTATCGGGTGCTGGAAAAGATCCGGCTGTCCGGTTTGCCGGGGGCTTCGGATATGCCGGTGATTGCGCTTTCGGCGAGTTTGGCGGAGGAGCGCGCACATTATTTGGAAGCGGGATTTGCCGGTTTCCTGAACAAGCCTTTTACGGCGGCTCAGTTGATTTCCTTGCTTAACAGTTTGTTCGGCCTGCAATTGCAGGCGCCTTCAGAGACAGATATAGTATTGAATTTTAGTTCGCTGACGGCGTTTGCGGGCGAGGATGAGGCGGCTTCGGCTTCTATTTTGCGCACCTTTGCTGAGGAAACGGGCAAGAGCATCGCATTGTTGAAACAGGCCTTTGCAGCGGGCGACCGGGAGGCGGCCGCGCGCGTGTCGCATAAGTTGATTCCTTTGTTCACGATGTTGGGGGCGAATACGTTGGTGCAGCATTTGCGCATATTGGAAAAGAAGGATGGCGGATTGACGGACTCGGGCTGGGGCCGGCTGTTGGGCGAAGTGATTGCGCAGGCGTCGGCAGTGGTCGAGAAGGCGCTGGGAAGGTAGCGGGGGAGATTTCGGCTGTGATGATAGAGGAGGGCGGTGTTGCAGACGGGGAACCGTTTTCTTACGAGCGAAGTGGCGGGGAGCCGCTGTGTGGATTTTTTCCCCGGATGGGGAGTCCGGTTACTCAACGGCCGGGGAGAAAGTATTTTGTTTCTTTTGCAACTTTTTCTTTTCTTTCTTGTTCAATTATAGGTAGATATATTTATCCTTCCGGCAAAAGAACGTGTTGTGGCAGACTTTGGCACGTTATTGGCAGAAGTATAGGCGAACCCTCTAGAAGGCGTTTCTACATTTAAACCGTTAATTGTATAAGTCATGAAGAAAGTTTTGGTATTAGGCGCTCTCTTTGCCTCGGTGGCAGCTCTGACGCTGAATGCGCAGGAGGTAAAGAAGGAAAAAGAAGAAGTGAAAAAGGAGACGTGTTGCCAGCAGGAAAAGACTTGCTGCCAGCAGAAGAAGACTTGTTGCCAGTCGGATTCTACGGCTACTTGTACGCAACCTTGTCTGGTAAAACAGGAGGGAGGCGAAAAAGAGAAGTAAGTCCGGATATCTAATTTTTAAGTCTGCAAAATAAAAAGAAGAGGGTGTGTCAACAGTCGACACACCCTCTTTTTATTTGAGTGTCTAGTCCTAAAATAGCGTTACACCTAAAAAAGTAACGAAATGGAAAAGTCAGAAAGTAAGTACGTTAGACGTACACAAAAGGATTACAGCATGTCCTTT
>DBFJSK010000288.1:0-6572 GCA_048403675.1 Tannerellaceae bacterium
ATCAAATACATAAGCCAATATTTACAAACTTCGTAATTAGCGAAAGAATAATCCGTTTTTCTTAGTTTCTTACCTAGTCTTCATTCATATCTCAGCAAAATTTCGATTTAAAGGATCCATAAATATTTATGTCAAATTATTCTTTTATAAATTTCAAGGGTACTTTCTTTCTATGTTTCTGCTGGGAAGTAATTTTAGGAATGATTTACAAGGTTATCCTTTAAGCAAAAGGGATTATTCGATTCGACAAATCTATTCATCTTACGGCATCTGTTAGGAAAGAGGCGAACGAGTGAAACCTATCAAACTATACGCAATAGCTTCGGGAAGTTCAGAGAAGGAGAAGATGGAATGATGGAAGAGATAGAGAGAAATTTGATATGGACTTATAAAGCCTATTTAAAAAAACGTCAGATAAGTATGAACGCGATCTCTTTTTATATGCGGATTTTTCAGCCTGTATATAACCGGGCGGTGGAAAAGGAGACGACGGTACAACAGTTTCTTTTCAAGCATGTGTGTACGGGAATCGAGAAGACAATGAAGTGGTGGAATGCACTGAAAGCAGTCAGGGGAATTAAACAGTGGGAACTTGAGGGGTGAAAACGGGAAAACGAAAGTTATTTACAGGTTATTTACGAGGGGGGGCGGAGAAGTTATGAATGGGCTTCTTCTCTCCTCTCCTACTTCGTTGGAAAAATAAAAAAACAGACAATAAGCCATCCAGGTTGTTTGGGCTGGCTACCTAGGTGGTATTTATTTGATTTACAGTACATTAACAAGGAGTTAGCAACCGATGGGATTTTCATCGGCGTCCGAAAGAAATTGGATGCCGATGAAATTCGAATTGCATCGCAGTGTATTTGGAATTTCATCGGCATGTATTTTGGAGGAATAAAAAAAACGACAATAAGGGGGGAGGAAGAGAAAGTATGCCTTCGGCGAAAAGGAAACGAGCTTCCGGCGAAAAGGAAACGGTTGCTCAAGCCGGCAGGCCGGGGCGGCTGCATTGCCCTGATTTTTCTTCCGGATCGGGCTTTCAGATCGGGCTTCCGGATCGGGCTTCCGGCTCTCGCTTTCGGATCGGCCTCAGCCGTTCTTTTGTTTTTTCTTTCCCACCGGAATGCAAGGGTGTAGCAAAAGCTGAAAAGGTAAAGGAGGTCGAAAACGCAGAGGAATCGGGAAAATCCGGGGAGCACAAAAAAAGCCGCCCCCTACCCACGTAGGAAGCGGCCGGACTTATCATTTATCATCTCCCGTTCAAGGATAACCTCCCCCGCACACACCCGCGCACGTTCCTGCGGCCTGTACGGTTGGGGAAACGTCCGTCCTGCGGATTCAACTCACCCCCGCAGCACCCTCAGCGCATACAAATACCCGATGCCGCCCAACACAGCCACCAACATACAACCCGCGATGACAAACAATTTGCGGGGCGACGAAGGCTTGAGAGGCACCGTAGCCGGTTCCAACACCGTATACACCGGGGTACGTTCCTGCACCCGCAGTTTATCCTGCTCCAGCTTCTGCGCCAAGGTATTGTATACGTTGAAGGTAAGCGTCATTTCATTTTTCAGCCGTTCCTGCTCGGTACGATAGCTGGAAGAAATAAGGTTCCGGTTGGCATCTTCGAAGGTCGCGTAAGCCTGCTGCGCCTTATAATACGCGGTGCGCGCTTCACCGAGTACCTGCTCGGTAAATTCCAGGTCGTTCTTCGCTTTGCGTGTGCGGTAAGCCGTGATGTAATCCTGCAATTTTTCCAGCACCACCTGCGTCAGTTCGGCCGAAACCACCGCATCCTGCATGCGCACCGAGAGCGTGATAACCAACGTCTTCTTGTTCACCGTAGCCTGGATACGCTTTTGCAGTTCACGCACCACCCGCTGCTGCTTGGCCGTCAGGTGAAAAGGATCTACCTGCCGGGCTGCGGACGGCTCTTTCTTGGAAAACCGTTCCCCCACCCACTCCGGAATCTTCGCCGGCAGGGCGAAAAGCGCCCTCCACCAGCCGCCTTTCTGGCCCTCCGTCATGTATGCGTACAAGTCGCCCGAAAACGACTTGTCGGCCACCTGCACGGAGAACAATTCCAGCAGGAAAGGCGTCGTATGCACCACATCCGGATAGAGATCGGGCGAAATAGCGTCTGACGACGTTGCCGAATTCAGGTTGATGCCGGCCATCGCCGCCAACCCGCCCAGCCCGCTCATCTTACGCGCCATATCCTCCGTCTCCGGAGCCAGCTTCACGGTCGTGGTATATTCCTTCGGATTCCCCAGGGCGATCGCTACCCCCGCCACAGCCCCTACCACAGCCACCTTCAGCAACCACTTACGTTTTTGCCAAAGATACCGCAACTGCTCCAGGATAGCCTCAGGTTGCAGTTTGGGGGGAGCGGCCGTTTCCACGATCCGGATTCCTTCATTTTCGTTTCTACAGGTATCTGCCATTTTCATTATTTTATCATGTTCACAATCGAAGTAATCATCGCCGCCATCGAGGTAGCCGAGCTGCCGATACTCATGATTTCGGCCAGGCTCGTATGCCGGTCGCGCTGCGTCTTGGAAGGCACCACGATCTCGCAACCCGGCTCCACCTTCGGATACCGTTT
This sequence comes from Tannerellaceae bacterium, assembly GCA_048403675.1. Classification (GTDB taxonomy): domain Bacteria; phylum Bacteroidota; class Bacteroidia; order Bacteroidales; family Tannerellaceae; genus Parabacteroides. Next base: position 2,609 of record DBFJSK010000288.1, read on the forward strand.
GAAGAACAACGCCACGCGCTGCGTAGTAGCCACTTTGCCGTTCATATAAATAACGATGGGATATTTGCGGGCCATGTCGTTATAGCCCCCCGCCTGCCCCAGACAAGCGCGCACGGACATATTCTTCGTATACGTCACGCTGTTGGGATAGGTCACCGCCCCGCTCACCTTCACCGTGCTCTGCAACTGAGGGATGTATAAGATGTCGCCGTCGCGCAACACCACATCGTCGGAACTGCCCGGATGAAGCAGGGCTTTTTCCAGGTCGATGCCCACCGAGTAATCCTTGATGGTTTCCAGCGACACCGCCACCGAGTCCTTGCTCTGCTTGTTCGAACTCAGTTCCAGCAAGGTTTCCAGCCGGCGCATTTCGTCGTCGGTAAGCTGGCGTTTGAGGCTGGCCCCCCGCACAAAAGCATCGGGCGTCACCCCGCCGGCCTGGCGGATCAGGTCGCTCAGCCGGAAATTCTTTTCCGCCAGCACGTAACTGCCCGAAAAAGTCACCTCGCCGTTCACCTCCACCACCTGTTGCTCCTGATACCCGGGCGAGAAGCGAACATATACCTCGTCGAAGGGTTCGAGCGTAAACAAGGTATCGCTCGAAGGCTCTCCGGCGGGAAGGGCCAGGTTATCGTTGAGCGTAAAGGTAAATACCTGGGCGATCCGGTTGGTGCTTTCCCGGGCATGCGCGTCCTTGATGCGGCGCGCTACCTCCACATGTACCGCGGCGGCCGACTCCTGCAAGCCTCCGGCCATCAGCACGGCATCCTCGATGGTCAGGTTATTGCGGTAAGGCAAGATAGTATCCTTGAAATTGACCGCGCCCGACACCTTGAAGGTATATGGTTCGCGCAGATCGAAGAGCGAAGGAATAATCAATTCGTCTTCCGGGCGCAGCTCTACGTCGGGCACTACGCCGTTGAGGATGCCCCGAATATCGACGGCAATCACCCGGCTGGTAAAGTCGGGATTCAGCCGCATGATCTGGGCGCGCCCGATAAATTCGTCGCCTTTCAGCCCGGCGGCCCGCTGTACCAGTTGCTTGACGGTATGCAGCGAAGGGCTGAGTTCGTATTCGCCCGGACGCCAGACGGCACCGGTAATCATCAGGCGGTTTTCGTAAAACGGAATCACGGAATCCACCTGCAACGAATCGCCGTCCTGCATCGCAAAGGTGGCGAACTTGTCGTCGGTGACGGTGGAAATCTGGTACCTGACGCCCGTTTTGCGTTTCACCCGCACGTCCTTCGTATAGGCGTCGCCACGAAAACCGCCGGCCATGTCGAGCAAATCGGCCAACGTTTCTCCCTGGCGCAGTTCGAAAATACGGTTGCGTTTTACCTTGCCGCGCACCACGGCCAGTTCCTCATACGGCCCGACAATAATCATATCATTCTCCTGCAAACGGATATTGGTTTCGTACTGGCCCCGGAGCAGGTAGCCGTATACGTCGAGCGAGGCTACCTCGCGGCTGTTGCGATACACCCGGATGTTGCGCAGGGTGCCGATCTCGTTCACGCCCCCGGCGGCATACAGCGCGTTGAAGAGGGTGGCGAACGAGGGCAACGTATAGGTACCGGGGGCTACCACTTCGCCCACGATATTTACCTTGATGCTGCGGATCTGGCTCAAGCTGACCGAGACGAAGGTATTCGGAGCGCTCCCGTCTTCCCGGCCGGCCCCCCCGGACAAGGTAGACATGATGCGGCCCAAGGCCCGGCGCAAATGCTGGCTGGCGGCTTCGATGGTAAGCCCGCCCACCGCCACGGGGCCGAGGTTGGGAACCAGGATCGTGCCCTCGGGCGATACTTTGAGCTGGAGGTTGAGTTCCGAATCGCCCCATACGTTAATCAGCAGTTCGTCGCCGGCCGAAATGACGTAATCTTTGGGGGTGGGAATATTCAGATCCGGTTCGAAGGAGAGATTCGCATTCGTAAAAATTTCCCGTCCGAAAACCGTTTCCGAGAGATCGTCCTCCGGCTGGTTCTTCTCCCGTTGTTCTTCGAGCGGGGGAAGCCGGTCGGGGGTGAGGGGCTGGCGGTCGGTGATTTGCGCCTCGGTCGCCAGGGGCGAACTCTGTCCTTTTTCCGACTGTTGCATCCGCTTGGCGATTTCCTGTTGAATCTGCTCCTCGCTCAGACCGGCGGCTTTGGCCTTGTCAATCAACTCTTGGGGCACTTGCGCCCAGAGAGCCGGAAGGCTCAAGAGCAGACAAAACAGCAACCTTACTTTTCTTTTTAACGTAATCATATCGCTGATACTCTATTTTTAAGGATTTAACTACTTTTTTTTGTCCGAAAAAAAAAGGACGGTTCATCGAACCGGAGAAGACAGCCCCCGGCCGGGCTCCCCTTCCGCAAGCGTCGCCACATACCGGGCATAGCGGGCGGCTACCCGATCCCAGGTGAAATGCTCCGCCACGCGCTGGTAATACCCCTGCGCCTCTGCCTCAAGCATCGCCCGGTTCGCCACGGCATAGCGCAGGGCCGCCGCCAGTTCGCCGGTATTTTCGGGCGTTACCCATACGCCGGTTTCTCCCAACGCTTCATGGGCGGCCGGTATATCGGAAACGATGCAAATACGCCGGTAGCTCATGGCCTCCAGCAGGGTGATGGGCAACCCCTCCAGGGTGGAAGGCAAACAAAAGGCGTAGCAAGCTTTCAGCAGCCCTTCTTTCTCGTGGCCATACACCGCGCCGGTAAACAGGATGCCGGCATGGCCCGCCGCCAGCCGGTGCAGCTTGTCCACATACGCCGGGTCGGCCGGATTCGTACCGGCGATGACCAGTTTGCGGTTCGTGATGCCCGATCGGATATAAGCCTCGATCAGCACGTCGGGGTTCTTGTCTTGCACCAGCCGGCCCAGATACAGGAAATAACCTTCCGGCTCCAACCCGTACTTGCGCAGACAAGTCTCGCTTTCCACCCCCTCGTCCGACGGTAAATTGACGGCAGTGGGAATCGTTTCGCATTTTCTGCCATACTGCCGGCGGAAATACGCCGTCTGTTCTTCGCTTACCATAATCATATGGGGATGCATCCACGTGGTGACGGCTTCCATCAGCCGCATCACTTTTTGTTGGAAAGGGGTATATTTCGTCCGTTTCCATTCCAGCCCGTGTCCTTGCAGGATTGTTTTTTTTCCGGCCAGCCGGGCCATCCAGGAAGCGAGCGAGGGCGGCCAGGCGTTATAATGGTATACGGCCGCGTCTTTCTCGTGCCGCAGCGAATGGAGGGTGGCCTTATACCCCAGCAGGATTTTGCACAGGAAACGGCCGCCCACGGATGGCTGGTGAATCACCTTGAAGCCGTTCACATACTCGGTCTTGTTGACGTCGCTTTCGCAATACACCACCGGGGTGAAGCCGCGCCGGGCCAGTTGGGTGGCCAGGTTGTACATATAGTTCTCGATGCCGCCCAGGGTATGGATGTTGCGGCCGCCGATAAAGATGATTTTCATACGATCGATGTGCCGGGTAGGGTTAACGCAATCCCTGTTTTTCATTACTTCCCACCCGGTAGAACGGCACGTAGGAGACATCCACCCGGCCGCCCCGCAGCACGTTGAGCTTATTTTTGACGATCCAGGGCGCTATGTGGCGAATGTATTTTTTCATCACCGGCGAAGCCGACCCGATCATCCAGCAGCTTTTCGGGCAGTTGGCTACTTTTTCCCGGATCTCGGCCGCTTTGGGGCTTGTCCAGATCTCCATGAAATCCTTCACGTCGTTGAGGTTGCCCATCGTATCGAACCAGCAGCTTGGCTCCATGCCGTTGCAGGGCAATATATTGCCCCAGGGATCGAGGAAGAAGTTTTCCGTACCGGCTTCGCAGGGCAGCATCCGCCGGCCGCCTTTTACATAGTTAATCAACCCGAGGTTGAAAAAGGCGCGGAACCACGACTTGGGGTGATGTTCTTTCATCAGCCGTTGAATCAGTTCGTCGAAATTGGCGCATACTTCATC
>DBFJSK010000289.1:0-7171 GCA_048403675.1 Tannerellaceae bacterium
CCATTAAAGTTTAAAGGTTACGGTAAAGTTTGGGGAGTTACGCTAAAACTTTCGCAGGGTCTACTACGCCCGGAGCAAGCCAAAACTTCAGAATTAGGCTAAGATAGGAATACACGGCCGTAAGATTACGGTAAAATAGGGGAACTGCGCTCTGGTATGAGAACGATGCTATAACTTTAGCATGTCGTTGTGATCCCCCCGATCAAGCCAAGGTTTTGGAACTACATTAGAAATTCCGAATTACGTTGAGGTTTAAGCCGTACTTTAGAAGATGACTTTTCTAAAGGTATCTTTACGCAGGCGCTTAAAAGTGCGAGAACACTGCGTGAAGGAGAAGTAAAAACGCACCTGATCGAAAGAACATCCTTACGGTGATCGGAGAAATAGCATTTGGCAGCGTTTCCTAGCGTGTCTCGTCTCTTAGGAGTACGACATTGCGCAAGCAGAGAAAGTCCGGGAAAACAAAAATCTCCGCAAAAGAAATGACTGTAAAGCCACCTTATGCGGAGATCAGCTATAAATTCTATAAAATCGGTAATTCAAGTTGCTGAAAAATCCCAATCAAACTCATTTTTCACCCCTATCATTTACCGTAAAATCCAGATCGATTCTTCCATCCGATAACTACTCATCATCTTCCGGAAAACCAAGAAACTCCTGCCGGAGGATTTTCGGCCCTAATCCCCCAAGGAATAATCCGCCGACGTAATCACAATCTGCCGGGCCTCTTCATCCTTACGTATCTTAACGGCTGTCGGCGACATATAATTTGTGACCGCGGTCGTTACCACACTTCCCGTATAACTATTCTTGGAAGACGTTACTCCCACCGGCACTACCAGCAAAGACACATCCTGATCGGGCGCATTCTTGATCTGATATTCCACTAATTTGGAAATATTGCCGAAAGTATACGCTTGCGAAATCGTTGTACCAAACGAAGTCGAAGCAAAAGCCGTTACCTTATCATCCACTTTTCCATTTTCGAAGAACGACTTCACCGAGTCTTCCGGTAAAATCAACAAATAAGGAATCGGCTTGAAAGCATACCTCCAATCCTCCTGCGGATAAGCCTGCAAAGTAAGCGGCAAATTATTCAAAATACGTCCCTTCACCGCCGGCGTAATCTCCTTCATCGGAAGCGTAATCTTCAAGCACACTCCCGCCGGCGATTTAATATAGGCCATCTCCTCGTTCGGCTGCAGCAACGGACTCATGTCCGTATTCTTAAACCTACTCAGCTGGATCACTTCCTGCGTCACATTGAACGATTCCCGGCCGACCACCACCGAATCCTGCCCCGTCGATCCCTTAGTATAATAATTATAATAAATATTCAGAAACGAACTCTCCACATTCAACACATTCCCCGTACCGAACGTAGTCGTCACATACAAACCGGGGAAAAACTGATTAAATGTTTCCTGATTCTTGAATGTCTCCGGACGATTGATCGTCTCGTCGTAAAAATGCTGTCCGAACTCCCGCGGCATCGGAATCGTCACCCTCGGATAATTCTTTTCCGCCTTCGTCGCACTTTCATTATACGCCGTATACGTGCGCATCCCCAAGCTTTCCTGCATGTTGCAATACTCCTCGGGATCGAAATTCGTGTAATAATTCTTTTTCAACGGAGCCGTCAGGCGAAAAATCTCCGCCCGCATTGGCACCAATGTATCGCCTACCGACGATTCATAATAAATCTGAAACTCCACCGAATCGATACGTCCGTCGATGGGCGTATACTTAAACTGGTAATTGTCCGGACAATAAAACTGACACATATAGTCCGACTTCAGATTTCCGTACAGCGGATCGTAAATTTCACCCAGCAAAGCCGAATCCGCCCGGGCATACACGCCGTCCATCTGGACGGTCGACACCTGGATATGAAACGTATCGTTATAAACAGGGATTCTATCCTCCGGCGGTTGAATACTCGGTCCTACCAAACCCAAATCATCATTACACCCGCCCAGGATAGCTGCCCCCAGGCCGATTCCAAGTATTAAATGCTTGACTTTCATTACTACTGTATTATTTTTTAGTGGAGTCCAATACCACATCGTAGAACTCGTTGAACTTATCGATGTAGGTATCGGGCGATTGGTACGGAAGGAAAAGGATCTCTTTCTTAGCAGCGATATACTCCGACAATTCCGGACGGATCGTTTCGCTTCCCTGAATCACGCCGTCGGCAAAATCGATAGCCAACTTCGTAAGCCCTACGAAACTTGTATCCGACTTTAACACCTTCACATCCGCCTCCTTGGCCCCGTCCATTTTCAGTTTGTTGGGGAAATCCTTACGGAAAGGCGTCTTGAAATCATCATCGTAAATGGAATAAACGATTTTGGCCCCCTTCAAGCAAGGATCATCGGCATACATCCGCTTGATATAAAGAGCCGTAAGGGCAGACATCCACCCGTGGCAATGAATTACGTCGGGAATCCAGCGAAGTTTTTTTACCGTTTCGAGCACGCCGCGCACGTAAAAAATCGAGCGGTCGTCGTTGTCTTCGAATTCGTTCCCTTCTTCATCGGCCACCGTCGATTTCCGCTGAAAGAAATCCTCGTTGTCGATAAAATAAACCTGCATCCGAGCTGACTGAATAGAGGCCACTTTGATAATCAAGGGATGATCCGTATCATCGATAATCAAGTTCATGCCCGACAAGCGGATCACTTCATGCAACTGATTACGTCGCTCGTTGATATTTCCGAATTTAGGCATGAAGGTTCTGATTTCGCGTCCTCGCTCCTGAATGCCTTGCGGCAGATTCCTGCTGATCGTAGCAATCTCCGATTCGGGTAGGTAAGGGGTGATTTCTTGGGCTATAAACAAGATTTTTTTTGCATCCATTCTGTCAACTAGTTTTTATAAACACGGCACAAAGATAATAAATTTCTTTCATTTACCGTAATTATTTAGTTGCTTTGCACCGTCATTAAGCATCTGTCAGATGAAAATAGTAAACAGCATTCAAGAATTAAAGCAAATTCTCGCCGGGGAAAAGCGAGAAAACAAGCGCATCGGGCTTGTTCCCACCATGGGCGCACTACATGCCGGACACCTCAGTCTGGTCAAACGTTGCGTAGCCGAAAACGACGTATGCGTGGTAAGCATCTTCGTTAACCCGACCCAGTTCAACGACAAGCACGACCTGGAAACCTACCCCCGCACGCTTGAAAAAGACTGCGCCCTGCTTGAAACGGCAGGCTGCCACGTCGTCTTCGCCCCCACGGTAGAAGAAATGTATCCCCAGCCCGACACCCGCACGTTCGACTTCGGCACCGTATCGAACGTGATGGAAGGCGCGCGCCGGCCGGGACACTTCAACGGAGTCGCCCAAATCGTCAGCAAACTCTTCTACGCCGTAGAACCCGACAACGCCTACTTCGGCGAAAAAGACTTCCAGCAAATCGCCGTCATCCGCGCCCTCGTGAAGCAACTGCAACTGTCTGTACACATCCACGCCTGCCCCATCCTGCGGGAAGCCGACGGGCTGGCCCTGAGCAGCCGCAATACGCGCCTGACACCGGCCTTACGCCAAAAAGCGCCTCTGATTGCCCGTACGTTGAAAGAAAGTATTACCTTTGCAGCCGGAAAAAGCGTGCAGGAAACCATCGATTTCGTGGTAAACACCCTCAACAGTGATCCGGACTTGCGCGTGGAATACTATGAAATTGTCGACGGCAACACCCTGGAATCCATCCGCAAATGGTCGGAAACGGAGTATGCCGTAGGCTGTATCACCGTTTATTGCGGCGAGGTGCGGCTGATCGACAATATTAAATATTGAAGCATAACCAATTAAAGAAAAGATGTTTATAGAGGTAGTTAAATCGAAAATCCATCGGGTCACCGTAACGGAAGCCAACCTGAATTACATTGGCAGCATCACCATCGACGCCGACCTGCTGGATGCCGCCAACCTGATCCCGAATGAAAAAGTATCGATCGTAAACAACAACAACGGCGAACGGCTGGAAACCTACATCATCCCGGGCGAACGCGGTTCAGGCGTGATTTGCCTCAACGGAGCGGCTGCCCGCAAAGCCCAGCCGGGCGACATCATCATCATTATGTCGTACGCCCTGATGGACTTCGAAGAAGCCAAAACATTTAAACCCGCCGTCGTGTTTCCAGATACGGCTACCAACCGGCTCATCAAGTAGCTTGATGTAAGACGTAACGTAAATTCACCATACGTTAAAAGCTCGCCGGACAGCCGGCGGGCTTTTTTTATCTCCCCCATCCCCAAAAACAACAGCAACCTATGTATACCTACAAACAAATCGGCCAAGTAAGCTACCCCATCTTCCTCGGGCTACTGGCACAAAACGTAATCAACGTCACCGACACCGCCTTCCTCGGACGCGTCGGCGAGGTCGAACTCGGCGCCTCCGCTATGGGCGGCCTCTACTATATCTGCGCATTCACCATCGCATTCGGTTTCAGCACCGGCTCGCAAATCGTCATCGCCCGCCGCAACGGTGAAAAACGCTACGACGAGATAGGCCCCGTCATGATACAAGGCGTCTTTTTCCTCCTTGTTCTGGCCGCCCTGCTCTTCCTCTTTTCCCGCTTCTTCGCCTCCGACATCCTCCGGATCCTGATTTCTTCGGATACTCTTTTGGACGCCACCGAAGAATTCCTGGATTGGCGCATCTTCGGCTTCTTTTTCTCGTTCATCGGCGTGATGTTCCGCGCCCTTTTTATCGGTATCACCCGCACCAAGGTGCTTACCCTGAACGCGATATGCATGGCCGTTACCAACGTCATCCTCGACTACCTGCTCATTTTCGGCCATGCCGGCCTCCCGGCCCTCGGCATCCAGGGAGCCGCCATCGCTTCCGTAGCCGCCGAAGCCGTATCCATCCTCTTTTACCTGATCTATACGCGACTGACCGTGCCGATCCGCACCTATGGCCTGGGCCGGTTCAAATCGTTCGACTTCGGGCTGCTCAAACGCGTGCTCGGCATCTCCGTCTTCACCATGCTCCAATATTTTCTTTCGATGAGCACCTGGTTTATGTTTTTCGTAGCCGTTGAGCGGTTAGGCCAACGCGACCTGGCCATCGCCAACATCGTGCGCAGCATCTACATCGTCCTCTTGATCCCCGTTAGCGCCCTGGCCACCACCACCAATTCGTTCGTCAGCAACACGATCGGCGCCGGCCATATTCCCCAGGTCATCCCCACCATCATCAAGATTGCCCGCATGTCCTTTTACATTATGGCCGTCTGCGTGGCTTTTGTCGTTCTCTTTCCCCGGGCCATCCTCTCGGTCTACACCAACGACCCCACACTGATCGACGCCTCCGTGTCCTCCATCTACGTCATTGCCGGGGCCATGCTGATCGGCTCGGTAGGCAACGTGGCTTTCAGCGGCATCACCGGAACCGGAAACACGCGTTCGGCCCTTCTGATCGAGATAGCGACCCTGGTATTTTACGTCCTCTACATCTATATAATGGGGATGCGGCTGAGGATGCCCATTAGCGTTTGCTTCACCACCGAAGTGATTTATTACACCGGCCTGCTGGTAGCCAGCGCCTTTTATTTGAAAAAAGCAACCTGGCAAAACAAAAAAATATAGAGGTTTCCAACCTTTTTCGTACCTTTGCCCCTCAACCGGAAAAAAACGAAAAAAATATAAATACATAGACGCATTATGTTTGAGAATTTAAGCGAAAGATTAGACAGATCGTTTAAGCTGCTGAAAGGCGAAGGCAAAATTACCGAAATCAATGTGGCCGAAACATTGAAAGACGTGCGCAAAGCGTTGCTCGACGCCGACGTGAACTATAAAGTTGCCAAACAATTCACCGATACCGTCAAAGAAAAGGCCCTGGGGCAGAACGTACTAACGTCTGTAAAGCCCAGCCAGTTGATGGTAAAAATCGTACACGACGAGCTGGCCCGTCTGATGGGAGGCACGGCCATCGACATCAATCTGGAAGGTCGTCCGGCCGTTATCCTGATGTCGGGCTTGCAAGGTTCGGGAAAAACCACCTTCACCGGCAAGCTGGCCAATATGCTGAAAAGCAAAAAGAATAAAAATCCCCTCCTGGTAGCCTGCGACGTATACCGCCCCGCCGCCATCGAACAGCTTCGCGTACTGGGTGAACAAATCGGCGTTCCGGTATACAGCGAACCGGAGAACAAGAACCCTGTCGCCATCGCCCTGAATGCCATCCAGCAAGCCAAAGCCAAAGGCAACGACCTGGTTATTGTCGATACGGCCGGACGTCTGGCCATCGACGAACAAATGATGCAGGAGATAGCCGCCATCAAATCGGCCATCCGGCCCGACGAGACGCTCTTCGTGGTGGACGCCATGACCGGACAGGACGCCGTTAATACAGCGAAGGAATTCAACGAACGCCTCGATTTCGACGGCGTCGTACTTACCAAGCTCGACGGGGATACCCGCGGGGGAGCCGCTTTGTCGATTCGTACCGTAGTCGATAAGCCGATTAAGTTCGTTGGTACCGGCGAAAAGATGGACGCGCTGGATATTTTCCACCCCGAACGTATGGCCGATCGTATTCTCGGCATGGGTGACATCGTCTCGCTGGTAGAACGCGCCCAGGAGCAATACGACGAAGAAGAAGCCAAACGGCTACAAAAGAAAATCGCCAAAAACCAGTTCGATTTCAACGATTTCATCGCCCAGATTCAGCAAATCAAGAAGATGGGTAATCTGAAAGAACTGGCCTCGATGATTCCCGGCGTAGGAAAAGCGCTCAAAGACGTGGATATTGACGACAATGCTTTTAAGAGTATCGAAGCCATCATTTACTCCATGACGCCCGCCGAACGCACCAATCCGGCTATCCTGAACGCTTCGCGTCGCCAGCGGATTGCCAAAGGTAGCGGTACGTCGATTCAGGAAGTGAACAAATTAATCAAGCAGTTCGATGAAACCCGCAAAATGATGCGTATGCTGACGGCGGCTAAACCGGGAGGAAAGAAATTCCCCTCCATCAAACCTTCCTTCAGACGGTAAATCGGTACCCTCTGGGGGGAGCCGATTTCTATAGGAACGACCCATTCAAAAGTAAAATCAAAGCGAGGAAAATATGGAAGAAATAAAGCAATATCAATTACTCGACGGAAAAGCCGTTTCAGCCCGGATGAAGCAGGAAATGGCGGAAGAGGTAGC
>DBFJSK010000290.1:0-1986 GCA_048403675.1 Tannerellaceae bacterium
TACCTGAAAACGAACGATAAGAATAATGCCCGGATGGCCTTTGAAGCGGCGGCTACGGCCTCGTTCGATCCGCAGATAAAAGAAGTGGCGATGTACAACTACGCATTGCTTATCCACGAAACGGCTTTTACCGGTTTCGGCGAAGCGGTCACGATTTTCGAAGATTTCCTGAACGACTTTCCCAATTCCAAGTATGCCGACAAGGTGAACGACTACCTGGTAGAGGTGTATTTGACGACCAAAAACTACAAGGCCGCCCTCAACTCGATCGATAAGATCAAGCATCCCAGTACAAAAATTCTGGAAGCCAAACAGGATATTTTATTCCAATTAGGAACCGAGGCCTTTGCCAATATGAAACTCGACGAAGCCGTCGATTGGTTCAGCCGGGCAATCGCTTTGGGCGCCTATAATCCCGAAGCCCGCACCGACGCCTATTTCTGGCGCGGCGAATCCTATTACCGGTTGGGCGATTACCGCCAGGCTATTTCCGACTACCGCACCTACCTAAATAATACCCGCCAGCGCAATACGGACATGTATGCCTTAGCCTATTATAATTTAGGGTACAGCTATTTCAAACTCAAAGAATACGGCGAAGCGCTGAACCGCTTCCGCCAATATGTCGATCTGGAAAACAATCTGAAGGCGCCGGCGCTGGCCGATGCCTACAACCGGATCGGCGACTGCTTGTTCCGCAACCGGCAGTTTGCCCTGGCGGAAGAAAATTACACCCGCGCCGCCCAATTGCAGCCGTCGGTCGGCGATTACTCTGTCTATCAGAAAGGTTTCGTCTTGGGGCTTCAGAAAGACTATAAAGGAAAGATCAATACGATGGATCGTTTGATCCGGGAATTTCCCGAATCGCAATATGTGGACGACGCCCTCTTCGAAAAAGGCCGAGCCTACGTCTTGCTCGATGACAACCGGAATGCCGCCCTGGCTTTCGAACAATTGATCCGGCAGTTCCCCGAAAGCAGCTTGTCGAGGAAAGCCGGTGTACAATTGGGGCTGATCTATTTCAATGACAACCAACCCGAAAAAGCAGCCGAAGCCTATAAGAACGTCATCAATAATTATCCCGGCAGCGAAGAAGCCAAGGTCGCTTTGCAAGATTTGAAATCGGTTTATATCGAACTGAACGATATTAATTCCTTCGCCGCCTATGCCAATTCGTTGGGCGGCAATGTACGCTTTGAAGTGAGCGAACAGGATTCGCTCACCTATCTGGCGGCCGAAAAGCTCTTTATGCGCGGCGACAACGAAGGCGCCCGCAAAAGCCTGGTGAATTACCTGCAAACCTTCCCGCAAGGCGCTTTCAGTTCGAATGCGAATTTCTATCTGGCCAGCATCGCTTTTGCCGGCCAAGATTTCGACGAAGCCAAACGCTTGTTCGAACTGGTACTGGAAAGCGGCGACCGGAAATTCCTGGAAGAATCCGTCGCGCGCAAAGCCGAGATCGAATATATGCATAAAGACTACCCGGCCGCCCTGGAAAGCTTCAAACGCTTGCAGGTAGTAGCCGAGAACCCCGACAACAAAGAAGCGGCCAAATTAGGCATTATGCGCAGCGCCCGGCTTACGAACCAGCCCAAAGAAGCGTTGCTGGCTGCCGACGCCCTGTTGAAAGAACCGAAATTATCGCCCGAAATCGCCCGCGAAGCCCGGTATGTACGCGCAAAATCCTTGATCGGTCTTGGAGAAGAAAAGCAAGCTCTGGCCGATTTGAAAGAATTGAGCCTCGACACACGCACGTCGGAAGGAGCGGAAGCCACCTACTTGCTGGCCCAGCTTTATTATGACACGAACGACGATAAAAATGCCGAACAAGTGTTGATGGCATTCATCGAAAACGGAACGCCCCATGCCTATTGGCTGGCCCGCGGTTTTATCGTATTGGCCGATGTCTATATCCGTCAGGGCGACGATTTCCAGGCGCGTCAATATCTGACCAGCTTGCAAAACAATTATAAGGCCGACGACGAT
>DBFJSK010000291.1:0-26311 GCA_048403675.1 Tannerellaceae bacterium
CTATGTGCTCCTGCATCGGCGGAAAGCGCAAAGCAGGCTCCGGGCACCCCCCGTTTTTCTGTAAAGTAAGCAAAAAGGCCTTCGGGCCTTCCGGAAAAAACCTACTTATTTTATAGAAAACATACATATTATGAGACATTTATTGCTACTGCCCTTCTGGGCGATAGTTCTATGTGCCTGCCATTCTCACGAGCAGGCCTCAGAGGTTGCATCTTCCATAACCCTGAAAGGAGATACGATCCATATCGGCGAAGCCTCGCCGGTTTTATCCCGTCTGGCGCTCGACACGGTGCGCCGCGAACCCTACCGGATGGAGTTCACTACCTCCGGCGTTGTCAAAGCGATCCCGTCGCATTATGCCGAAATTGCTTCGCCTTTTGCCGGGCGCATCGTCAACTCCTGTGTCCGACTGGGCCAGAAAGTGGTTCCCGGCAGCCCGATTTTCGAAATCAGTTCGCCTACCTTTTTTGAAACCGGAAAGGCTTATTACCAGGCCAAACAAGAAATGGAACTGGCCGGAAAAAGCCTCAAACGCGAAAAAGACCTGATGCAAAACAAGGTCGGCGTCCAGAAAGAATTGGAAGAAGCCGAAGTGAATTACGAACTGAAAAAACAAGATTACGAAAATGCCGCCGCCGCCCTGAAAGTATTTCAAATCGATCCCGACGAACTCGTGGCCGGGCATCCCCTCGTTGTCCGCTCGCCGATTGCCGGCGAAGTGGTGACCGACCGGATCGTGCTTGGCCAGTATATGAAGGAAGATTCCGAACCGGTGGCTGTCATTGCGGATTTGAATAAGGTATGGGTCGTAGCGCATGTGAAAGAAAAAGACTTGCCTTTGATCCAGGCGCTCGACGAGGTGGAAATACGCCTGGTGGCGCTGCCCGATCGTGCGCTTACCGGCAAGATATACCACATCAGCGAAATGCTCGACGAAGATACCCGTTCGGTGGAAGTCATTATCGAATGCGATAACCGCGACCGCTTGATGAAACCGGCCATGTACGGCACCGTGCGGCTGAGCGATTGCGAAGCTTCCCTTATTCGTATTCCCACAACTGCTATTTTGCAAGAAGAAGAACACACCTATGTGTTGAAGGCACTGGGAAAAAACGATTTCCGCCGGCAACCGGTGCAAACCGGGCAGACGGAAGGAGGCAAAAGCGTGATTCTTTCAGGACTGAACGCGGACGACCGGATCGTTTCGGCCGGCGCTTTTTATTTACTTGACGCACGCTAGGCCGTTATGAAAAAAATAATTTATACGGCGATTCATCGGCGAGGGCTGATGTTCGTGCTTTTTCTGTTTCTGGCCGTGGTAGGTTATTATTGTTGGACGCGCCTCTCGATCGATGCGTATCCCGACATTGCCGATACGACGGTACAGGTGGTTACCCAAGTGCCCGGTTTGGCGGCCGAGGAGATCGAGCAACAAATCAGTATTCCGATCGAACGGGCGATGAACGGGCTGCCAGGCTTAAATGTGATGCGGAGTAAAAACACGTTCGGCCTTTCTACGGTCGTGCTGGTGTTTGACGACGGAATCGATGATTACTGGGCCCGGCAGCGGGTACAGGAGCGGCTGGTCGATGTGGAACTGCCCTACGGGGCCGTGCCGGGATTGAACCCGCTCACTTCCCCTACCGGAGAAATTTACCGGTATATTCTGGAAAGCGACAGTCTCGATTTGCGCGCCCTCACCGATTTGCATAAATGGGTAATTATCCCTCGCCTCAAACAGGTGACGGGGGTGGCCGATGTGAGTAATTACGGAGGCATCACCACCCAATACCAGATCGAGGTGAATCCCTATAAGATGGAACAATACGGGATTACCCTGGGCGATATTACCGAAAAGATTGAAAAGAACAATGTGAACGCCGGGGGAAGTATGCTTAGCCGCGGGGATTTGAGTTACGTAATCCGCGGGATCGGGTTGGTGAAAGACTTGGACGACCTGGGGCATATCGTCTTAAAAACAGTGGGCGGCGTGCCGGTGTACCTCAGTGACATCGGCCGGCTGAAATATGGAAATCTCGAACGAAAAGGGGTGTTGGGCTTTACCGATGCTGAGCGCGATTATTCCGACGGCGTAGAGGGCATCGTACAGATGTTGCGGGGCGAGAATCCTTCCGAAGTATTGGAAGGCGTGCATGCGGCCGTAGAAGAATTGAACCGCGAGGAATTGCCCCGCGGCACGCGTATCCATCCGTTTATGGATCGGACGGATCTGGTGAATACCACGCTGCGCACGGTTTCGCATACGCTGTTCGAAGGCATGGTGCTGGTGGTGTTGGTGCTGATTCTTTTCCTGGGAAGCTGGCGCGGGGCGTTGTTGGTGGCCCTTACCATCCCGCTTTCGCTTTTGATCGCTTTTATCCTGATGCACATCACAGATATACCGGCCAACCTGCTCTCGCTGGGCGCCATCGATTTCGGTATCCTGGTGGACGGGGCGATCGTGATGATGGAGACGATTTTGAAGAAGCGCGAACGCCATCCCGGCGAGATACTGACGGAAGATTCCATTCTTCGGCGTACCACCGAAGTAGCCCGGCCGATTTTCTTTTCTACCTTGATTATTATTACGGCCTATCTGCCCCTGTTTGCTTTCGAACATATCGAAAAGAAACTATTTACACCGATGGCTTACACGGTAGGCTATGCGTTGGTAGGTGCGTTATGTGTGGCGTTGCTGTTGATTCCCGGATTGGCCTTTTACGCCTATCGCAAGCCGGGTAAAGTATATCATAACCGCTGGCTGGAAAAGTTATCGGAGGGGCATCATCGGCAGACGGTGCGTCTTATGGAGAAGCCCCGGCGGGTGATCGCGCCGTTGGCCGTTATTCTGGTGGCGGCCGGGGTGCTCAGTTATACGGTCGGGAAAGATTTTCTTCCGCCGCTCGACGAAGGCTCGGTCTGGATTCAGGTACAATTGCCGCCGGGTATCTCTATTGAAAAGTCGAAGGCGATGGGGGCCGAATTGCGCCGGACGTTGCAGCAATTCGATGAGGTATCGTACGTCATGACCCAGGTAGGGCGCGACGATGAAGGGGCCGAAGCTTTTTCGCTTTCGCATATCGAATGCGGGGTAGGGCTGAAACCCTACCATACCTGGCCGTATGGGAAAACCAAGGCCGATCTGATTGAGGAAATGGATCGCAAGCTGGCCCAGATGCCCGGCTATTCGGTCGGTTTCTCACAGCCCATTATCGATATGGTGATGGATCAGATAGCCGGCGCCCATAGCGATCTGGCGCTGAAAATATACGGCGACGATATTTCCGGCACCCGTCACCTGGCCGAAAAGGTAGCGAGCGTCTTGAAAAAGATACCCGGGGCGGCCGACGTGGCAGTCGATCAGGAACCTCCGCTGCCCCAGTTGCAAATCATTGCCGACCGGGCCCGGATCGCCCAGTACGGACTGAATGTGTCGGATGTGGCCGACCTGATCGAACTGGCCATCGGAGGCGCCTCGATCTCTCAGATTTTCGTGGGTAGCAAGAGCTACGACGTGATCTGTCGTTTTGACGACGCCAGCCGCAATTCGCCCGAACGGATCGGTAATTTGTTGCTTACCACCGATGCCGGCACCAAAGTGCCCCTATCGCAGGTTGCCCAAATCAAAATGACCACGGGAGCCAGCACCATTACGCGGGAGATGAATAAACGCCACCTTACGGTACGCGTCAACCTGCGGGGCGTCGATTTGACAGCTTTTCTGGATAAAGCGAATCGGGCGATCGATCGGGAAGTGACGTACAATCCCAACGAGATCCATCTGAAATGGGCCGGTCAGTTTGAAAATCAGCACCGCGCCTATGCCCGTCTGGGCGCCGTGGTGCCGCTGGCGCTGGGCATTATGTTGCTGTTGCTGTTTGCCGCCTGTGGAAAATTCCGGCAAGCCGCTTTGATGATGAGCGTGGTGCCCCTGGCTTTGTTCGGCGGCATGTTGGCCTTGAATGTGCGGGGCATGACGTTGAATGTATCGTCGGCCGTCGGCTTTATCGCCTTGATCGGCGTCGCCATTCAGAACGGCGTGATTATGATTTCGCATATCAACAACCTCCGGTCGCGCGGCCGCGCTTTGAAAGATGCCGTCATCACCGGTACGCGCCACCGGTTCCGGCCGGTGCTGATGACGGCTACCGTTGCCGTGCTCGGTTTGCTGCCGGCCTCCCTCAGCACGGGGATCGGTTCGGACGTGCAGCGGCCTTTGGCTACCGTTATCGTGTACGGGTTGCTCTTTGCGACGGTGATTACACTTTATCTCTTGCCTTCGCTTTATTATCTGATCGAGAAACGCTACGATGGCAAGGAACCGGCGCCGGATCTCCGACTAAACGAATTAAAATCCGCATCAAATGACTAAAAAACGGATGACCATGCAACAAGCTATTTTTATCCTCCTGCTGGCCGGCGGCGCGGTCTTGGCAGGAACTGACACCATACAAGCCCGGCAGCCGGTAACGGCAGCGCCCGGGCTTTGCACCGCCGCAAATCCGATTATCCCGGCTGGAAACGTCGGGTACCCGGCTACCCCGGAGGGCAAGCCTCAAGCAGTCTCGGCCCCGGAGGTTCCGCTTCCGCCCGGAGCGCCCGCTTGTTCGGCCGTCGGGTATACGCCTACCCCTATTCCGGGTAGTCCGGTTCTTCCGGCCGGGGTTCCCCTTGCGTACGGGCATTATATGAAAAAGGTATATGCCGGCAATCTGGAACTGGCTGCCGAGAAGCTCAACGTAAGCGTAGCCTCGGCCGAATTGACGGCTTCCAAAGTTTTTAACGATCCTAACCTCGCGGTATCGTATGCCAACAACGAGGATCATTCCCTGCAAATGGGGCAGAGCGTGGAAGTAGAGCTAAGCAAAACCTTCACCTTCGGTAAACGAGGCGCCGGGATCGCTTTGGCAAGGAGCGAGAAAGCGCTGAGCGAAGCTTTGCTGGCCGATTACCTGCGGAATCTGCGGGCCGACGCTACCATTGTTTATTTGGAGGCACTCAAACAAGACGAACTTTACGGGGTGAAACAAAATGCATACGAAAATATCCGTACATTGGCCCAAAGCGACAGCATTCGTTTTACCTTGGGACAAATCCGCGAGGTAGACGCCGTGCAAAGCCAGGTAGAAGCCGGCGTGTTGCGCAATGAACTTTTGCAAGCCGGCGCCGATTTGCAAAATGCCTTTTCCGGATTGAACTTTCTTACCGGCACTTCCGTGCAAGATACGCTTTATCGTCCCGAAGGTTTGCCTTCCACCCCGGTGCGGCAGTTCGTGCTGGCCGAGTTAATGGAAAAAGCCGTCCAAGGTCGTACCGATCTGGTAGCCGCCCTTAAAAATAAAGAAGTCGCCGCCCGAGCCTTGAAAGTGGCGCGTCGCGAGCGAAATACGGACGTGGATCTATCCGTGGCCGTCAGCCGCAATAATCGCGTGCGCAACGAAGAAGCGCCCGCCCCCCCTTTTACGGGCGTTACGGCGGGCATTGCCGTTCCGCTGAAATTTTCGAACCTGAATAAAGGTGCGGTGCGTGCGGCCCGTTTCCGGGAGCAACAAGCGGAATTGGCTTACGAGCAGGCCCTTTTGCAAGTACAAACCGAAGTGATGCAGGCTTACCGCGTCTATCAATCGCTGAGTGAACAAATAGCTCATTATGAAAACGGGTTGCTCGAACAAGCCAAGGTGGTGATGGAGGGCAAAATATACAGTTACCGGCGCGGAGAGGTTTCCCTGCTGGAGGTACTGGATGCGCAACGCACCTATGATGAGGTGCAGGCGCAATATATCGAAACGCGCTATAATTATACGGTAGCCTTGGTGGAATTAGAACGAAGCGCAGGCATTTGGGATTTGGATCTGGACGGACGGTCTTAGCTGATCGGTGAAAAAGCTCCTAAGCCCCATCGGCAGAACTGAAACCTTTTGCCTCGGAGCTGGAAAACCTTCCCTCTGTCGCCACTCTACACATTGGTGGTTCAAAGAAGAATCGTTACCTTTGTAACGGAAGCAAAGCCGGGAGCGGGAACATTTTGTTTCTGCTCCCGTTTTGTGTCCGGCAACGGGAATGCTTTCGACATACAAAAGCGAAGGCGGAGGCAGATCCCCCGGAATAGTCCGGCCTAACGACAATTTATTTTCAAGCCTATGATTTTTTATTTTTCGGGAACAGGCAATTCCCTTTGGGTAGCCCGTACATTAGCCCGGCTGCTCGACGAACCCTTGCTTTCGGTGGCGGAAGAACTGAAAAAAGAAGCCGGGGAATACACGTATGACCTGGGCGCCAAAGAACGTATCCTCCTGGTTTTTCCGGTACATTCCTGGGGCCCGGCTATTCCTGTGATGCGCCTGATTCGGAAGCTTGCCTTTACGCGCTGCCATCGTCCGGCGAGCACCCCCGAAGTATACGCCGTTTGCACCTGTGGCGACGAATGCGGCTATACCGCGCGGATTTTGCAAAAAGCTTTGCGCAAACGCGGCCTTTTGCTGGCCGGATGTTACTCGGTGCAAATGCCGAACAACTATGTATTGATGCCCGGCTTTTCGGTCGATCCCGAGGCCGTGGAAAAGCGAAAATTGCAAGAAGCGCCCGCCAGGGTAGGGGCCATAGCCGCCTGCATTCGGACTCAAACGCTTTTTTCCGCCAGGCCGGATACGACACCCGGTAAAAAGTCGGATGAAATGCCCGTTCCGGATCAAACGCCGGAAGATGTTGCCGCCCCCCGGCGCGACACAGAAGAAAAAGACGTTAATTTATATCATCGCGGTTCGCTTCCCTTTCTAAAGAGTTATGGGATTTATCCGCTTTTTACTAATTTTGCCACGGGAAAGAATTCGTTCTATGCCACAGACGCTTGCATCAGCTGCGGATTATGCGAAAAAATCTGTCCCACCGGTACGATCCGGCTATCCGCCGACGGCCGTCCGGTATGGGCCGATACCTGTGTACAATGCGTGGCATGTATCCATCGGTGTCCTGTTCGGGCCATCGAATACGGAAAGGCGACGCAAAAGAAAGGACGATACCGACACCCCGATATTAATCAGTAAATAAACAACTACCCAACATGAAACAAGCAGGAATCTGGGCTGTAGCGGCCCTTTTGCTGGCCGGTTGCCAGGAAGCTCCCAAAGGATATGTCATTAACGGCGAAGTGACCGGCATGCCCGAAGGCAAAATCTATTTAAAATCGTTCCGCAACAAAATGTTCTTCGATGTCGATACAGCCGAGGTGAAGGACGGAAAATTCACCTTCCAAGGCGAAGTCGATCAGCCGCTCTTGTTCGGGCTGGCTACCGAATCGATGAATTATCCGGTTCAATTCTTCCTTGAAAACCGACCGATGGAAGTCAAACTCAGCGCCGACGGCGAAAACGTGACTGTGGAAAATTCGCCCGTGAACGAGGTGTTCCAGACCAATGCCGAGAAAATATTCGCAGACGGATACAATATCGACAGCCTCGTAACCCGCTACCCCGACTCGCCCGCAGCCGCTTTTTACCTTTACCGCTATTTCACCTACCAATTGCCCCTCGACAGTTTGAAGGCCGTCCGGGCCAAGCTGTCGCCCTCGCTGGCGACCAGTCCGTACGTGATCGACCTCGACGATATTATTCTTAAACTGGAAAACGTGCAAATCGGCAAAACCGCTCCCGAATTTTCGCTGCCCGACACGGCCGGCGTGAATGTCTCCTTGTCGGATTTCCGCGGTAAGTATGTGCTACTCGATTTCTGGGCCTCCTGGTGCCCGCCCTGCCGCCGGGAAAATCCGAATGTGGTGAAAGCGTTCCAGGAAAACAAAGACAAGAATTTTACCATCCTCGGCATCTCGCTCGATAACAACAAAAGCAAATGGTTGAAAGCCATCGCCGACGACGGATTGACGTGGACACATGTATCCGACCTTAAATATTGGGATTCCGAAATTCCCGCCTTGTATGGCGTACGCGGTATCCCGGCGAATGTATTGCTTGATCCCGAGGGCGTGATTATTGCCAAAAATATCACCGGTGAAGCACTGCACGCCAAACTGAAAGAGGTATTGAGTAAGAAAAAATAACCGAAGGCGAGGCGGCCGTCGATACCCAAGACCGCTCTGACCACCGCCTTTCGATAAATGGCTCAAAGAGACTGCCCCAAAAGCCTGAAAGTTTAAATTAAAACTTTCAATTCGGAACATACAGGTTCCAAAAATAAAAAGAAGTACTGCTTTACACCTGAATTTCAGCGGTGAAAGCGGTACTTCTTATTTCTTCGGTTACAATCTGTAACTTCAGGTAATTCAATTTTGACTTTTCAGACAACCCCTTTTTACTTTCTATACCGTCCTTTCCGATTGAAAACGCCACCCTGCCGCGCCGGCCCCTGCGAACAAAATCCCCCGCCGGCTTGTTCCCTATCCAAAAACAGACAAGAACAAATGGTTATCGCAATTAGTGGCAGCAGTGGTTTCATCGGAAAGCACCTGACGGATTATTTTGTGTCGGAGGGCGCCACCGTCGTTTCCCTCAGACACGCCTATTTCAACAATAAATCGGACGAAAAATTACGCAACTCGCTATACGGTTGCAATGTCGTAATCAATCTGGCCGGCGTCTCCCTGAACCGCCGCTGGACGGATACCGCCAAACGCGACATACGCCAAAGCCGCATCGCCACCACCCGCCGGCTGGTCGGCCTCATCAACGCGATGCCGGTCAAACCCTCCCTGTTCATCTCCGCCTCGGCTATCGGCATCTATCCGCCCGACGGCATTTACAGCGAAAACAGCCTAGAGGAAGGCCGGAATTTCCTGGCCGAAGTCTGTCACGATTGGGAAGAAGAAGCCCAAAGGGTATCCCCCGACGTGCGCCTGGCCATCACCCGCTTCGGCGTCGTGCTGGGAAACGACGGAGGCGCGCTGCCCAAGATGCTGCTTCCTTTCCGCCTCTTCGCCGGCGGCAAAATCGCCTCCGGCCGGCAAGGCTTCTCCTGGATTCACATCGACGACCTGGTGCAAGCCATGCAATTCCTCATTCGCCATCCCGAACTCTCGGGCCTGTTCAATTTCGTGTCGCCCCAGCCTATCCGCAACGAAGACTTCGCCCGCGCCGCCGCCGCCACCCTGCGCCGTCCCCACTGGCTGCCTATTCCCGCTTTCATGCTGCGTCTGCTTTACGGCGAGGGCCATATCCTGCTTACAGAAGGCCAACAAGCCTATCCCTCGCACCTGCTTTCGGCCGGCTACATCTTCCGCTATTCCGACATTCGTGTCGCCCTCCAAAGCCTGGTAGTCTGAACTTCTCTCCCTACCCCGCACAACAAACAACGGGGAAAAGCCGCCGTCCTTTTTCCAAAGAACGTCTCCTTTTCCCCGTCTGACGAAAGGCCCCGGGCCTGTCTAGTACAAGCCGGGTTCCTTTATCTATCGAAAGCCAGTTGCCCTTGCCTCTTAAAGGCCGTGCATACCCGCCTTTCGCTTATTCATACCGGTAACCCGTTTTGCTTTCCGCTTTTCCGCCGGAAACCGGGATCAACGTAAATCCCCAGGTATAATCGCGGTTAGCGGGCAACGTATAAGCCGCTTCCGGACGTGCGCCCCAGCTATCATAGCCGGCCACCCCCTGTTGCTTCATATCGATACACACTTCCACAAAATCGCGCGGCGTAATATCATTCACATGATGCTGGCGGCGCAACACATTCTTAGCCGCCTCCTCGCTATGATGGGCCACTTCCTCGGGCGTGAAATTATTCCACTGGCGCGGCAACGCAGTCTGTTCCTCCGCATCGAAATCCTCTATCGCATTCCGGAGTGCGTTAAATTCCAGCAAACTATCCGCCTCGATCAACAAGCCTTTCCCGTTGCCAGCCGTCAACGCCAGCCAGCGCGTATCGGTATGATGGCCGTTTTCCTGCGGACGTACATACGGATAATACTCCTGTTCGGCCGTACTTTGGTACAAACCTACCGGATATCCGGCTTTCCGATCCCAATAATTTTCCTTCGGGCCCCGGCCGAAAAATACCAGCCGATCCATCGAGGCCGGCATCCGGAAACGTACCCCGATACGCGGCACCTCCAATTTGGAAGACGCCTTGCGGGCCGCATCCCGTCCGGGCGTAAAGGTAGCCATCTTAGTCGCTTCGGACACTTCCGTTTCGGTCGCTTCCCGATCCGTCGAGGTGAAATGCGCCTTTACATTCACCGCTCCCGAGGGATACACCTTATACGTGACGATATATAAATTGCCTGCCGGCAACAAATAATTCACCTTCACTACGGCATCCGCGCCTTCCATGCCGGCGGTAGCTTCGGCCACCTTGAAATTCCGGCTGCTCTCTTTCCAGATCTGCAAACGCTTCGGCGCCCCGTTTCCATAATCATTATCGGTCGGCGCCCGCCAGAAATTAGGCTGGATGCCGAACCCGTCGTGTACATAATCGGTGCCGTCTACCGCATACGTCGTTACCAGACCGCTTTTCTTATCGAATACGAAACGCACCTTCGAAGAGGTCACCGTCAGCAAATCGCCCTGGGCGGCTGTATTCAATTTCGGCCCCGAAGCCTTATACGCTTTCTTTGCACCTGCTATCGGCAACCGGAACTGATCCGATGCCACTTCGTAACCGGCCGGCCATACGCCGTCGGCCGCGTTCGTCAGGACACGGAAATTCACGAAATATTCCACGCCAGGCTGCGCCTTCAATCCTTCTACCGGCACGCTTACTTCCGCCGAGGCTTGCGGAGCCAGATCGACGGTCAGCTTTCCCGTACGCACCGGTTTGCTGCCGGCCATCACCGTATACTCGAACCGGTAAGGCTTGCTGTGGGTAAAATAAAACCGGTTGGTCAGCCGGAACACGCCCTTCGACAGATCTACCGCTTCGAAACCGAAATTCTGGTGTGCGTATTTCACTTCCTGCATCGCCGGATGCGGATCGCGGTCGGGGTTCACCAAGCCGTTGCAAAGGAAGTTGCCGTCGCTCGGCGCATTCACGCCGAAATCGCCGCCATAAGCCCAGTACGAACGTCCGTTCTTGTCTTTTTGCAAAATACCCTGGTCTACCCAGTCCCAGATAAATCCGCCTTGCAAATTCGGATATTTATAGATGGCTACCCATTGATCCCATAAATTGCCGGTGGAATTACCCATAGCATGCGCATATTCGGAAGGCACCACAGGGCGATCGCTCCCCTTGCGTCCGATTTCTTCCAACCAGCCAGCGCTGGGATACTGCGGCACATACATATCCGTATTCCATTCCCAAAGCGCCCGTTCGTAATTCACGGGGCGATTCATCGACGTCTTTTCTTTTTCTTTCAGCCAGAGATAGGTCTGGTAAAAATTATACCCGTTACCGGCCTCGTTGCCGAGCGACCAGAACGTTACCGACGGATAGTTCTTATTCCGTTCGTACATATTCTTCGTCCGATCCATATGCGGCGCAAGCCATTCGGGATTGTTTCCCAGCGAACCGCCTTTGCTCAGGTTGTAATACATCCCGTGCGACTCGATATTCGCCTCGTCGTACACATACAAACCGTATTCGTCGCAGAGTTCGTAAAAACGGCGGTCTTGCGGATAATGGCACAGGCGTACGGCGTTGAGGTTGTTCTTTTTCATCAGTTCGAAATCCTTGCGCATCAACTCTTCCGTCATATAATGACCGGTTTGGGGGTTATGTTCGTGGATATTCACCCCTTTGAATTTCACCGGCTGACCGTTGAATAGGAAGACGGTATACGGCTTGCCGTTTTCCGCCAGGCGATCGAGCTGTTTGAATTCCATCCGGCGGAAACCTACCTGGTAAGGAATGACTTCCACCACTTTTCCCTCGTCTTTCACCGTCATCAATAACTGGTACAGATGGGGGTGTTCGGCGCTCCAGGCGGCTACGCCCGGCAGCGTGCATTCGAAAGAGGCCGTTTGTCCTACGGCGGGGCTTACCCAAAGCGTCTGTGCGCCCGAGGCTACGGCTTTTCCGGCCGGATCGAGCAATTCATAACTTACGTCCAGGTTCCTGGGCGCTTCGGTGCGGTTTTTCAAATCCACGGCCAGCCGGAAGATACCGTCCCGATAGCGATCGTCGAGTGTGGAGACGATGCGGAAATCCTGCACCGCGGCTTTGGGTTGCGACCACAGGTACACGTCCCGTTCGATGCCGCTCATGCGCCAGAAGTCCTGGCATTCCAGATACGAACCGGTGCTCCAGCGGAAGATTTTCAGCGTCAAGGTGTTTTTTCCCGGTTGCAGGTAGTCGTTCAACAGGAAATCGGCCGGGTTTTTCGAATCTTCGCTATATCCCACCTCTTGGCCGTTCAGGTAGACATACACGCCCGATTTGGCGCCCGACAGTTGCAGGTAAATATCCCGTCCTTCCCAACCGGCCGGTATTTCGATGTCGCGGCGGTATACGCCTACCGGGTTGGCTTCAGGCAACAGGGGAGGCTGTGGGTTGCGGGGTTTGAATTCATACCCGTGGTTGGTGTAAATGGCTATGCCGTGGCCCTGCACTTCCCAGTTGCCGGGCACTTGTATGTCATCCCAACCGGCCGTGCTGGTGGCCGGATCGGTAATATCGGCCGGCAGGTCTTTATAGGAATCCACGAAATAGAATTTCCAGGTGCCGTTGAGCAACTGGTAATAAGGACTTTTTTCGTACCGTGAGGTGAGGGCGGTGGCCCGGTCGGGGTAGGTCATGAACGAAGAGCGGGGCTGTTCTTTATGGACGGCGAAAGTCTGGATGTCTTGCCAGTAAGGTTTGGCAGCCGGTTCGGCGCCCTGTCGGGCTGAAACTCCCGAAGCCAGCACACAGCCCAGCAGGCCGGTTAGCAGCGTTTTTTTCAAGATGTGTTTCATTTTAATGTATGTTAGATTTGAAATGGGGTAGCTAAACGATCCGATATATTCGGGGAGCCGGGGGGAGAGAGAATGCGCAGGAGATGAATCCGGTGAATAGACTCCCGGGAAGCCGGCGGGGGAATCATCGCGTGGAAAAAAGCCCCGAAGCGGTCTGCCGGACAGGGAAAGCGCTCCGGGGAGTAGGGGATAGGGACATCTTAGCCGCGCCTCCTTCCGGGATGTGTAGTGTCCGGAAAGGGGCGGAAAGGCGGATATTAACGGGCTGCGTAATAAGCATAGCCCTCGGCCGCCTGGCGGAAAGCCCATACGCCGGCCTGACTGGCAGCCACGTTCATTTCTTTTCCGTCGGGAAGATACATCACTACTTCGTCGTCCGATTCGAATTTCAGTAATTTATGAGTTTCGCCGTCGGCTTCTACGCTCCAGCTTTTTTCGTTCGCGTCGAAAACGAGGTCTACGCCTTCCTGTTCGCCTTCTTTCTGGATATGGTATCCGTCGGCTTTGGTTTCAACGGTATAAACGCCGTCTTTCGCATCGACCGTCTTCACCGTGCCCACATCGGCTACCGGGTTGTTGCCGCTCCAGAATTCGATGGAGTTGATAACCAACACGTCGGCCAGGGATGAAATTTCGTATACGGGAATAATCCAGAAAGCGATGAACACCAGTTCATTTACAAATTTGCTGTCGATATTCCGGTTCCATGTCAATAATTTGTTGGTCAGTGAGAACGAACCGATGCAGGAACTGAATAGCAGGCTGCCGGCCAAGGTGGCGGCTACCAATAAAGTAATACTTTTTTTCTTCATGGTTTATTTTAAATGAATCGTTAAATTGGGAGCGAAGGTAAAAAAAATTTAGGGATAAAAAAACCTTCTTTCTTCCTTTGTAGAGAGAAACTCGGCCTATGGCTTGTGCAAAGGCCGGCTTCTGGGGGTGTGGGGAATGTCGTTTTTCCTTCCGGGCGGTTAGATACGGCTGAAAACAGGCTTTCGGTAAACGTGCCGGGAGCGGTTTCTTTCGAATAAAAATGACAAGAAGTAAAGGGTGGGGAAGAGGCGTAGGAAGGTGATTTGCATCTGGTTGATAATCAATAAATTGTAGGGTAGGGGAAACTACATGCTTATGCATTCGAAATTAGATAAGCATGCAATTCGAATTTCATCGGCATGCAATTCCGGTTGCATAAGCATAAAATGGTTTTTGCATCGGCAACTAGGCTTTTTATCTGAAAAAAAATGACAAGAAGCCAGGAGAGGGCCGTTGGGTTTTTCCTGGCTGTTTTTCCGTTGTTTCCTTCTTTCCGGGCTTCCGTTTTCGGGGGGGCTGGTCTTTCCTTGAAAGGCTCCCGGCCGGAGAGGCGTTGACCGGATCATTTGTTTGCCCGATGCCGCTTTCCTTTTATCATTCCGATCTTTCGTTCATTCGATTTTCTTCCCTCCCTCCGGCGCTGCCCTTCCCGGCCTTCCGGGCATGCCGGATGCGGATTCTCTTCGCAAATGTTTCCGATTGCGGCCGAACTATTGTATCTTTGGGGCCTTAATTTGGAAAAAACAATATGATTTCGGTTGAAGGATTAACAGTAGAGTTCGGCGGTTTTACGCTTTTCGATGAAGTATCGTTTGTAGTCAATAAAAAAGACCGGATCGCGTTGGTCGGGAAAAACGGGGCGGGTAAATCCACCCTGCTGAAAATTTTCGCCGGTCTGCAATCGCCCACAGCCGGCACCGTCAGCATTCCCCGGGAAGTGACGATCGGCTATCTGCCCCAGCATATGCAGCTTAAAGATTTCCGTACGGTACGCCAGGAGGCTGAAGAAGCATTCGATACCGTGCGCGAAATGGAGCGGCAGATCGAAAAACTGAATCTGGAGCTGGCCGAACGAACCGATTACGAATCGGAAGCCTACCATAAAATTATCGAGCAGGTCGCTAACCTGACCGAACATTTTCAACTCCTGGGCGGCAGCAATTACCATGCCGAACTGGAGCGTACGCTTATCGGCCTGGGTTTCTCGCGCGAGGACTTCGACCGCCCTACCTCCGAATTTAGCGGGGGCTGGCGTATGCGTATCGAGCTGGCCAAACTCTTGTTGCGCAGGCCCGACGTGTTGCTGCTCGACGAACCGACCAACCACCTCGACATCGAATCCATCCAATGGCTCGAAACCTTTATCGCCACCCGCGCGAACGCCGTCATCCTGGTTTCGCACGACAGGGCCTTTATCGATAATACCACTTTCCGCACCATCGAGATCGAGCTGGGACATATTTACGATTACAAAGTGAAGTACTCCGACTATGTCGTGCTGCGCAAAGAACGCCGCGAACAACAGCTTCGCGCCTACGAGAACCAGCAAAAGAAACTGGCCGACACCGAAGCTTTTATCGAACGTTTCCGGTATAAGGCGACCAAATCGGTGCAGGTACAGTCGCGTATCAAACAGCTTGAAAAGGTGGAACGCATCGAGGTGGACGAGGTCGATACGGCTATGTTGAGCCTGAAGTTTCCCCCGGCCCCCCGCTCGGGTTCGTACCCTATCATTATCGAGAACGTGGCGAAAAGCTATGGCGACCACCTGATTTTCGAAGGGGTGACGTTCACCATCAACCGGGGCGATAAAGTGGCTTTCGTGGGGAAAAACGGCGAAGGAAAGTCTACCCTGGTGAAATGTATCATGGGCGAGATCGACTTTACCGGCAAACTCCAATTGGGCCATAATGTGAAAATCGGGTATTTCGCCCAGAACCAGGCGCAGTTGCTCGACGAGAACCGGACGGTATTCGAAACCATCGACTACGTGGCCGAAGGCGACATCCGTACCAAGATCCGCGACATCCTGGGGGCCTTTATGTTCGGCGGGGAAGCTTCCGACAAAAAGGTGAAGGTGCTTTCCGGGGGCGAGCGGAGCCGGCTGGCGATGATACGGCTCTTGTTGGAACCGGTCAACCTCTTGATCCTTGACGAGCCGACCAATCATTTGGATATGCGTTCGAAGGATGTGCTGAAAGAGGCGCTCGCTACTTTCAACGGCACGGTGATCGTGGTTTCTCACGACCGCGAGTTTCTCGACGGCCTGGTAGATAAGGTGTACGAATTCGGCCACGGGCGCGTGGTGGAACATTTGGGCGGCATTTATGCCTTCTTGGAACACAAAAAGATGGATAGCCTCAGCGAATTGGAACGGACGGTGCGTACGGAAGCCGGCGGTGCGTCCGCATCCGCGGTCGGCGATGAAGCGCCCGCCACCAGCAAACTTTCGTATGAGGCCCGTAAAGAGCAGGCTAAGGCGATCAAGAAAGCCGAAAAAGCCGTGGCCGAGGCGGAAAGCCGGATCGACAGCCTCGAAAAAGAGGTGGCTGCGCTCGAAATCCGGATGGCTACCCCCGAAGGAGCGGCCGACGCGACGTTGTATACCGACTATTCGCGACTGAAAAAAGAATTGGCCGACACGATGGATCGGTGGACGGAGCTGACCTTGGAATGGGAAGCGCTGAGCGGCGAAAACAGCTAGGTTATTAATTTCAGCGCCCCCGATGAAATTAATGGGAGAAGGATGGCCGGGTTTTCGCTAAAAGTCGTTAGTTTTGTGGTAAGAAAATGAAAAACGCGAAAGCTTAATTCTTATCACATGTTAACTCAGATAATAAACGGTAAGATTCTTACCCCGCAGGGCTGGCTCAAAGACGGTTCTGTATTAATCAGCGAAGGAAAAATCCTGGAAGTAACCAATTGCGATCTGGCCGTGGTAGGCGCTACCCTGATCGACGCCAAAGGCATGTATATCGTGCCCGGCGGCGTGGAAATCCATGTGCACGGCGGAGGCGGCCGGGATTTTATGGAAGGTTCCGAAGAGGCTTTCCGCGCTGCCATAGCCGCCCATATGCAGCATGGGACGACGAGTATTTTCCCCACCCTGTCGTCGTCTACCATCCCTATGATCCGGGCGGCTGCCGAAACAACCGAAAAACTTATGGCCGAGAAAGACAGCCCGGTGCTGGGGCTTCACCTGGAGGGCCATTATTTCAATATGAAAATGGCCGGCGGCCAGATTCCCGAAAACATCAAGAACCCCGATCCTACGGAATATATTCCGCTCTTAGAAGAAACGCATTGCATCCGCCGCTGGGACGCCGCTCCGGAATTGCCCGGCGCCATGCAGTTCGGCAAATACATTACTTCGAAAGGGGTGCTGGCCTCGGTGGGCCATACCCAGGCCGAATACGAAGACATCCAAACGGCCTACGAAGCCGGTTATACCCACGCTACGCATTTTTACAACGCTATGCCGGGATTCCACAAACGCCGCGAGTATAAATACGAGGGCACGGTGGAAAGTATTTACCTGATCGACGATATGACGGTGGAAGTGGTGGCCGACGGCATCCATGTGCCTCCTACGATTTTGCGGTTGGTATACAAAATCAAAGGCGTGGAACGTACGTGTCTGATTACCGACGCCCTGGCTTGCGCAGCCAGCGACAGCCAGGTGGCTTTCGATCCGCGGGTGATTATTGAAGACGGGGTTTGCAAACTGGCCGACCGTTCGGCCCTGGCCGGAAGTGTGGCCACGATGGATCGCTTGATCCGTACGATGGTGCAGAAGGCGGAAATTCCCTTGGAAGATGCCATCCGGATGGCTTCCGAAACGCCGGCACGGCTGATGGGCGTGGCCGATCGCAAGGGTACTTTGCAGCGTGGAAAGGATGCCGATGTGATGGTGCTGGATAAGGATCTCAACGTGCGGGCTGTCTGGGCCATGGGCCGGTTGGTGGAAGGTACGAACAAATTATTTTAATAACGGCGCTCTGCTTAGGATGTAAAAACGAAAAAACTATGTTGACACAAATAATAAACGGACATATCCTTACCCCGCAAGGCTGGATGAAGGACGGATCGGTATTGATTAGCGACGGCAAGATATTGGAAGTAACGAATAGCGACCTGGCTGTGATCGGCGCTACGGTGGTGGATGCGAAAGGCATGTGGATCGTGCCCGGGTATGTGGCCATGAATGTGCATGGGGGCGGGGGCTATGATTTTAAAGAATGTACTGACGAGGCTTTTCACGGCGCCGTGGCGGCTCATCTCAAACACGGGGCGACGACGATTTTTCCCACCTTGTCTTCTTCACCGGCATCGGTAATCCGGGATTGTGTGGCGGTTTGCGAGCGGGTGATGGCCGAGAAAGACAGCCCGGTGCTGGGGCTGCATGTGGAAGGGCCTTATCTGAACCCCAAAATGGCGGGAGCTTTGTATGCGGATATGTTGAGGGATCCCGACCCCGAGGAGTATCGGTCGATTCTGGAGAGTACGCATTGTATCCGCCGGTGGGACGCGAGTCCGGAATTGGCCGGCGCGCATGATTTCGCCCGGTATATTACGTCGCAGGGGTTGCTGGCGGCTATTACGCATACGGAAGCCGAATTTGAAGATATTAAAGCGGCCCGGGCAGCCGGGTTTACGCATGCGGCGCAGTTCTACAATGCGATGCCGGGTTTCCATAAACGCCGGGAATATAAATATGAGGGCACGGTGGAAAGCGTGTTCCTGACCGACGATATGACGGTGGAAGTGATTGCCGACGGCAAGCATCTGCCCTCGACGATTTTGCGCTTGGTATATAAGCTGAAAGGGGTGGAGCGTACGTGTCTGGTGACGGATGCGTTGTCGTTTGCCGCCCATGAGGGACGCCCGGTAGCGGATACGCGCATCATTATTGAAGACGGCGTAGCTAAGCTGGCCGATCATTCTTCGCTGGCCGGCAGTATCGCCACGATGGATACCTTGGTACAAACGATGGTACAACGGGCGGATATTCCCCTGCAGGATGCCGTACGCATGGCCTCCGAAACGCCGGCGCGCCTGATGGGTGTGGCCGATCGCAAAGGTTCTTTGCAGCGAGGCAAGGATGCGGATATTCTGGTACTCGACCGCAACCAGCATATACGGGCCGTATGGGCGGCCGGCCACCTGATTCCCGAAACGAACCGTCTGGCTTGACGGGGCTGATGGCAATAAGTTGTAGGACTGAATAACTTTATTTCGGATAAATTTTCCCATGAATGAACTTTTTTCTGGATGAACTTTTTTCTGAACGATCGCTTGCCTGAAAAATAAGAATCAGTATCTTATTCACAAGATAAACCGGAGATACGGGGCCTGGAAACAGGTTCCGTATCTTTTTTTATTTCCCCCCAGGCAGCCTGGCGGCTTTTAGCGGCAGGTAGGGGGGGGCCGCGGCGCCCGCTGTTCCGATTCAAACGGAAAGCTTGCGCAGCCGCAAGAACAAAAGGCGTACTCTTCGCTTAGTTGTATTTTTTTATGTATTCATAAAAAAATTATATCGGCCCGGTCGCCTTCTAATTAAACCCGATTTAGTATATTTGTCATTCAAGCAAAAAAGTATCGTACTAAATCGTAAAAAACATGAAAACGAACCTTAGTTCACAAATTACGCTGACGCGCATACCCCTTCGGTATTATCGTCCGGAAAATGCTTTCGAGCATTCAGTATTAACCCGTCTGGAAAAAATACCGACCAATATTTACGAATCCGCCGAAGGAGGCTCGTTCGCCATCGCCAAGGAAGTAGCCACCAAAATCCGGCTCAAACAAAACGCCGGCGAAAACTTCGTGCTGGCGCTGCCCGGCGGCCGCTCTCCTTTAAGTGTCTACAAAGAACTGATCCGGATGCACAAGGAAGAGGAATTGAGCTTTAAAAATGTCATTGCTTTTGTTGAATACGAATTTTATCCCCTCTCTTCCGCTTCCGCCGGCAACCTGGCCCGGCTCAAAGCCGAATTATTCGACCACATCGACATAGCGCCCGAAAATATTTACGCCCCCGACGGCCTGATGCCGAAAGACGCCATCATCGATTTCTGCCGTCAATACGAAGAAAAGATCCACGAAGTAGGCGGTATCGACTACATGCTACTCGGCATCGGAGCCGCCAGCAGCATCATGTTCAACGCCCCCGGCACTCCCGTCAGTTCGCGCACCCGCCTCGTTCTGTTAGAAGGCGCCTCCCGTAAAGAAGCCGCCCGCACCTTCCCCTCGCTCGAAAACGTACCCGCCGGCGTCATCACAATGGGCATTTCCACGATGATGAATGCCAAAAACGTCATCCTCATGGCTTGGGGCGAAGACAAAGCCGATATTATCGCCAAAACGGTAGAAGGCCCGGTCAGCGATACCGTACCCTCCTCCTACCTGCAAAACCATTCCGGGGCCCAGGTCGTGATCGACCTTTCCGCTTCCTACGATCTGACACGCATCAGCCACCCCTGGCTCGTGACAAGCTGCGAATGGGACAACAAACTCATCCGCCGCGCCATCGTATGGCTCTGCCAGCTCACCGGCAAACCCATCCTCAAACTCACCAACAAAGACTACAGCGAGCACGGTCTGGGCGAATTGCTGGCCCTGTACGGATCGGCCTATAATGTAAACATTAAGATATTCAACGATATTCAGCATACCATCACCGGCTGGCCCGGCGGCAAACCCAATGCCGACGATTCCAACCGTCCCGAACGCGCCACCCCCTATCCCAAGAAAGTAATCGTATTCAGTCCGCACCCCGACGACGACGTTATTTCGATGGGCGGTACCCTGCGCCGTTTGTGCGATCAACATCACGATGTACATGTAGCCTACGAAACCTCCGGCAATATCGCCGTGGGCGACGAAGAAGTGATCCGTTACTGCGAATACCTGCGCGATGTATGCGATAAATATTCGCCCGACAACAAAGCCGTAAAAGATAAAGCCGAAGAAATTATCAAATACCTCCGGTACGACAAGGTCGAAAATGGCGAACCCGAACGGAAAGACGTACTCTTCATGAAGGGAACCATCCGCCGGGAAGAAGCCCGTCATGCCTGCCGCTACACCGGCGTAAAAGACGACCACGTTCATTTCCTCGACCTGCCTTTCTACGAAACCGGTTTGGTAAAGAAGAACGAATTGGGAGAAATCGATAAGGACATTGTCAAAGCCTTGCTGTTGGAAGTGAAACCCGACGAAATGTTCGTGGCCGGCGACCTGGCCGATCCCCACGGTACGCATAAAGTCTGTCTGGACGCCGTACTGGCCGCCATCGACGAAGTGAAAGACGAAGAATGGATGAAAAATTGCCGCGTATGGATGTACCGCGGAGCCTGGGCCGAATGGGAAATGGACCATATCGAAATGGCTGTGCCTATCAGCCCCGAAGAACTGCGTTTCAAACGCAACGCTATCCTCAAACACCAGTCGCAAGCCGAAAGCGCCCCCTTCCTGGGCGACGACGAACGGCTGTTCTGGCAACGCGCCGAAGATCGCAACCGCGCTACCGCCGAGTTGTACAAACAACTGGGATTAGCCTCCTACGAAGCGATCGAAGCGTTCGTACAGTATATCCCTTTGCGGTAAACGACCGAGCGCTTTTTATCCAGCGCATCGATGATACCCCGGTAGCGGAAGTCCTATTTTCCGCTACCGATAGAAAAAATTTATAAGAGGGCGAAGAAGCTGCCGTTTCCCCATCCGAAGCGAATCCCGGAAGGCACACAAAAACCATCGGGATGCCTATCGTGAGCAGAGGCGAGGCAGCTTTTTCTTTTTATCCCCGAAAGCCCCCTGCTATAACGATACGCCCCCCTGCCTCTTGGCTAATTCATTTTCTTATTTCTCATTCGTATCCGCTTATTTTTCATAGCCCTTGCCCCGTTCCATACGGGAAGAAGCCCACCCTGCCGAATGACAGGGGCTATTTTCCCCGTTCAGGCCCGACCTCTTTTTAACCCTAGCCGCCCTTACCCCACCCGGCCCGGATTTAAAATAAATCAGAATTAGTTACTAAAAGTTGCAACATTCCGGCGAATACCCTTACTTTGTGATGTTATAAAACATATACTACCGTGTTTAAATTAATCAAAGACTGGATGCTCCCCCTGGCCATGCTCACGGGAGCCTTGGCTTATCCGGCGGTAAGCTACATCTCGTTTCTTACCCCGTACCTCATCTTCTCGATGTTATTACTTACCTTTTGTAAACTTTCTCCCCGCGACCTGCATATCTATCCGGCCCATATCTGGCTGCTGCTGATCCAACTGATGGGTTCCCTGGCCGTCTATTTCGTGGTCAAACAATTCCATCCCGTCGTAGCCGAAGGCGCCCTCATCTGCGTATTGGCGCCCACCGCCACCGCAGCCGCCGTCATTACCGGCATGTTAGGCGGCAACGTAGCTTTCCTGGCCAGCTATGTCTTTTTATGCAATGTCGGCGTAGCCGTAGCCGCCCCCTTCCTTTTCTCCCTGCTCGGCACCCATAGCGATATGCCCTTTTTCCAATCCTTCTTTTACATCTGTCGCCAGGTAGGCCCCCTTCTGATCCTGCCGCTTCTCACCGCGTGGCTGATGCAATATTTCGTTCCCCGCCTGCACCGCAAATTATTAAGCATCCATCAACTGGCCTTTTATCTGTGGGCCGTCGCCCTGGTGATCGTCACCGGCAACACCGTCAAATTCCTGATGATACAGGAAAATCCGAATTATATTGTGGAAATCAGTCTCGCCCTCGTCTCGCTGGTAATCTGTGTCGGGCAATTCCTGCTCGGCCGCCGCATCGGCCGCCATTACGGCGATCCCGTTTCCTCCGGCCAGGGACTGGGGCAAAAAAACACCATCCTGGCCATCTGGATGGCGCAGGTCTATCTCAATCCTCTTTCTTCGGTGGCCCCTGCTGCCTATGTGTTGTGGCAGAACATCATCAACTCGTGGCAGCTTTGGAAAAAGCGAAAGAAAGAAGAAGAAGTTCTATAGCCCCGGCAATGAAGCAAAAGAAGAATAGCCTATAGTCCCCCGCAAGAAAGGGAAGGTGCTCAGCTATGAACGGTGTGTTGTAAGATTATGCCGCAAAAAGGTGTCGTTCGTGCGTCGGAATGAACAGCCTTTTTCGTAATTTTGGAAATCCACTTCAATCGGATACACCTATGAGCGCTCATCAAATCCTATTTCTAGGTACAGGGAATGCAATTGTCACCCGCTGCTATAACACTTGTTTTATCCTGAAAACTGAAAAGACAAAGTTATTGGTAGACGCGGGCGGCGGTAACGGCATATTGGCCCAATTAGACAAATGCCGCATTTCTCTGTCGGAATTGCACGATCTCTATCTTACGCATGCCCACACCGACCATATCTTAGGCGCCGTCTGGGTGCTTCGCATGGTGATCCATTGCATGAAAGATAAAACGTATGAGGGGCTATTCAACGTATATAGTCACGATAAGGTTTTGGAAGTGCTTGTGCAAATATGCCGGTTGACCTTGCCGGCCAAAGACCTTGCTTTTCTGGGCCGGCGCGTCTTTTTGCATGAAATAAAGAATGAAGATGCCTTTCAGGCAGGAGATATAAGCCTAACCTGCTTCGATATCTTCTCCACCAAAGAAAAACAATTCGGATTTCGCGCCTTGTTGCCTGACGGCCAAAGTGTAGTTTGCCTCGGAGACGAGCCTTATAACGAACAAAATCGTCCGTACGCAGAAAATGCCGACTGGCTATTGTGCGAAGCTTTTTGCTTATACCACGACCGGGCTGTTTTCAGGCCTTATGAAAAACATCACAGTACGGCCTGGGAAGCCGGTCGATTAGCGGCCCGATTGCATGGCAAGAACTTGGTATTGTATCACACGGAAGACCGGACGTTGGCTACCCGCAAAAAGACTTATACGGCGGAAGCCAAACAGCATTTTCCCGGTAATGTATTTGTTCCCGACGATTTGGAGACGATCGACCTCGACTAACCAGATAAAGGAAGAACGGCAATCCATTCTGAAAATAAAGCTGTATTTCTATTGATCAGACAAGTCTGTGTGTTCGTCTCTTTTGCCCGGGGCGGATGATTCTTATTTTCATCCTTCATCCGCTGGAATCCGGCGAGAAGAAAAGATTTGTTTGCGTTTCTTTTCGCCGGCATTGTTTTGAGGATCGGTTGTTCCTTTTCTCCTGGCTGTATATATCCTGCCGTTTTTTAACGAACGGCTTGCCGGGTTAGGTTGCTACAAAGATTAGTTGCATCAGAGGAAACAAAAATACAATCGGCAGGCAGGTTCTTT
Organism: Tannerellaceae bacterium; assembly: GCA_048403675.1. Classification (GTDB taxonomy): domain Bacteria; phylum Bacteroidota; class Bacteroidia; order Bacteroidales; family Tannerellaceae; genus Parabacteroides. Next base: position 23,944 of record DBFJSK010000291.1, read on the forward strand.
ACCCATGAAAATTCGTTTTCTCTTTGTCGCATGTTTGAAAACAGCAAACGTATTTTTCCGAATCATACTTCTTTGCTTTTTGCATTCCAAACCAATAAAGCGAGCAGGGTGGAAACAAGGGCCGCGCCGATCCAGAACCCATTAATATAGGTAAAGTCGTATACCTCTTTGCCATCCAGGCTATATTTATTGCCTTCAATCAAAATACCGCTCATCACATCCTGCAAACCGGCGCCCAAATAACTGGCAATACCCACCACGCCCAAGGCAGCTCCCGCCGCATTTCTCGGAGCGATGTCCACAGCCATCAAGCCACCTAGAAAACAAATCAGCACCCCGATGCCCAAGCCGAACAGAAGCATGGCCAGCACATCCACCCAAAAATGAACGCCGGGCACCAATAGAAACAGGCAGAGCGCTACTACATTCATTAACCCAAAAATCAAGGCAGGAATATTCCGGCTGCCTCCGAAAAGTTTATCGGAGATAATACCGGAAAATACCGTTCCGATAATTCCGCAAACGGAACTGATGGAAATGATAAAACTGGCATCCAAGGTATCATATCCCTTTTGGGCCTGGAGGTAAAACACTCCCCAACTATTTACCGCATACCGGCTGATGTACATAAAGGCGCTCGATAAGGCTAAGATCCAGATCGCCGGGTTTTGGAGTACGGCTTTTTGTGCCCGGTTAAATTCTTCGTTAGGTGGCGCCGGAGTTTGGGCGACTCGCATTTCCCCTTTGCGAAGTAAAAAACCTAGGCTTTGAGGCGTATCGCGCATAAAAACCGACAACATGCAAAAGCCTCCGATCCCGATGATGCCGGCTCCTATCATCCCCGATCGCCAGCCGAACCGGTTCACAATCAATGCGATGGAGATAAACGTAAGCGCTTCCCCCAGGTTATGGCTGGCCGACCAAAATCCGTAATAGGTACCCCGCTCTTTCACATCGAACCAGCGCGTGAGCGAAACCACGCCCGAAGCAGCTCCCATCGATTGAACCCAGCCATTCAATCCCCACAGGATGGCAAACACATAAAACGCATTCGAAAATCCCAGCACCAGATTAATGAGCGCCGAACAAAGTAGCCCGGTCGACATAAAGCGTTTCACTTGGCTGCGGTCAGCTAGGAAACCGTTTGTCAGTTTGCCCACCGCATATACGAAAAACAGGCAAGAACCAATAATGCCCAGCTCCGTTTCCGTAAAAATGCCGTTATCCACAATCGGTTTGCGGACAATATTCATGCTGAGCCGGCATACATAATAAATTCCATATCCGGTAGTGGCCGAGAGGAAAGTGGCCAACCGAACCCGCTTGAATCGTTCCTGACGATCCGTTTCGTTGATTTCCCCGCCTGTTCCGGGCGGGGAAATCCGATAAAAATCTACGATTTTATTCCAGATCATGTGTAAATAGGAGGTCATTTGAACATGATTTTTTCCGATACTGTTCCATCGGGCGTTTGAATCAGTATAACGCCCATTTGCGTACTTCCGGTAATCTGATGCCTGGAAACTACCTCGTGATAAATGCCGGGAGCCGCATACATCTTTTTATTGCGGTATAGCAAAGCCCCTTACATCGAATAAATTGCATATTCCACAGCGCCGCCCTTCGTCAATTCGAGATCGATATTCAGTTCGTTTTCCACCATCAGCGGATATACTTTAATCGCATCGGGCGAAAGCATGCTTATTTTGGGTGTCTCCGCTTCGGGCGATGTGGAACGGGCTGTCGCTTTGGCTACATAATTCGTTTGAATGTCGTTCAACAGATCGCTAAATTTGGAACCGTATACCTCGAATGACATATGCACGAGTGTAGGTGACGTATTTTGCAGATCGCCGTAAATCCATTCATAATTGGAATTTTTGTTTATCAGTTGATTAATCATATGTATTTTGGGCGTATTAATGCCCCAGAAAAGCGGCGTCACGGCTACCTTCGACGGTTGGGCCGTATTCGTCACTTCCAACCAGAAAAATACTCCGCAAAGAAAAATTCTGAATTCATATTGTTTGCTTCCGCTTCCCGAGAAGTCGAGTAGCTGATCGTAAATGTCATATTCTACCATTCCTTTATTTTCAAAATTGCGGGCTACATACATTTTGCCATTCTCCAGAAAACCGATTTTAAATAAGTAAACATCTGAATTTACATCATGAAGGGAAAAAATCCCTCCGTGGGTATGGTTGGGAATATTCATTTTCATAATAAAAGTGAAGCAATTTGTTCCTGCCGGTGGGGTAGCCATATGGGAAAAATTGATGGCTAATACCTTGTCGAAGCTATTTGTATAGTAACCCAAACGGGTACCTAACGGGGCGTGATAACCGAACACATGCACAGCCATCAAGCA
>DBFJSK010000292.1:0-5427 GCA_048403675.1 Tannerellaceae bacterium
GATTTTGACGGATTTTTTTAGTCAATTGAATTATTATTCGTATTTTTGCCCGTCTATTCGCTGGCAGGGCAGCTTCAGGCCAAAATCCCGGCCGGCAACCGATTGATTAATAAATAAAAGAGCGATGAATATATCTTACAACTGGCTGAAAGAATACCTCGAATTCGATTTGCAGCCTGAAGAAGTAGCGGCGGCACTTACCTCTATCGGCCTTGAAACGGGCGGAGTGGAAGAAGTACAAACCATCAAAGGAGGCCTGGAAGGGCTGGTCGTGGGTGAAGTGCTCACTTGCGAAGCCCATCCCAATTCCGATCACCTACATATTACTACCGTCGATGTAGGCGCCGACGCTCCTTTACAAATCGTTTGCGGTGCCCCGAACGTGGCAGCCGGCCAGAAAGTGGTGATAGCCGTTAACGGCACCAAACTGTATGATGGCGACGAATGCTTTACAATCAAGCGGTCTAAAATACGCGGCGTCGAATCCAACGGCATGATTTGTGCGGAAGACGAAATCGGCATCGGTACCGACCATGCCGGCATTATCGTGTTGCCTGCCGAGACTCCCGTCGGCACGCTGGCTAAAGATTATTATAATGTAAAAAGCGATTACGTGCTGGAAGTCGACATCACGCCCAACCGGGTCGATGCCACTTCTCATTTCGGTGTGGCTCGCGACTTGGCCGCTTACCTCAAACAAGCTGGAAAAGAAGCGAAGCTCAGTCGTCCCTCCGTCGAAGGGTTCCATGTTGAAGACGAAACTCCCGCCATCCGCGTACGTGTCGAGAATGAAGAAGCTTGCCTGCGTTATACGGGCATCACCATCAAAGGCGTAACGGTAAAAGAAAGCCCCGAATGGATGCAAAACCGTCTGCGCGCCATCGGCCTGCGACCCATTAACAATGTGGTGGATGTCACCAACTATATACTTCACGAACTTGGCCAACCGCTTCATTCCTTCGATGCCGGTCAAATCAAAGGGGGAGAAGTCGTTGTCCGTACTCAAGCCGAAGGAACGAAGTTCGTTACGCTCGACGGAGTAGAACGTACTCTGACGGATCGCGATCTGATGATCTGCAATACTGAGGATGCCATGTGTATTGCCGGCGTTTTCGGCGGTCTCGATTCCGGAGTAACCGAACAGACTACCGATGTCTTTTTGGAATCAGCTTGTTTCCATCCCACGTGGATACGCAAAACAGCCCGTCGTTTCGGACTGAATACCGATGCCTCCTTCCGTTTTGAACGCGGCCTCGATCCGAACCAGACACTGTATGTGCTCAAACGGGCGGCTCTCCTTATCCAGGAAGTAGCCGGAGGTACCCTTACCGGCGCCATCCAGGATGTATATCCCCAGCCGATGCAGCCCTACGAAGTGAAGGTAAGCTATGAAAAGATCAATAGCCTTATCGGAAAGGAAATTCCCCGGCAAACGGTAAAAAGTATTCTGGCCAGTTTGGAAATGGAGATCATTTCCGAAACGGAAGACGAATTGACCCTCCACGTGCCTGTGTACCGGATCGATGTACAACGTGATGTGGACGTGATCGAAGATATTCTGCGTATTTATGGCTATAACAATGTCGAATTTAGCGAAAGCCTGAAATCGAACCTGAGTTATGAGACGCCGACCGATCACAGTTATAAGATGCAAAATCTGATTTCCGAACAGCTATGCGGGGCCGGATTTAATGAAATTCTGAATAACTCGCTTACCCGTTCGGCCTATTATAACGAACTTTTCACCTATCCGGTAGCGCATTGCGTTATGCTGATGAATCCTCTTAGTGCCGATCTGAACGGTATGCGACAGACTTTGCTCTTCGGCGGTTTGGAAAGTATCGAACACAATGCAAAACGGAAAAACGGCAACATTCGTTTTTTTGAATTCGGCAACTGCTACGACTATAATGTCGATCGTAAGAAAGAAGGAGAGACGTTGGCCGAATACAGCGAGGACTATCGTCTGGCCCTTTGGCTTGCCGGCAACCGGGTTGAGAACAGTTGGGCGCATCCGGCCGAAAAAACGTCGGTTTATGAGTTGAAAGCCTATGTGGAAAACATCTTGGTTCGTCTGGGCATTCCGGTAAATAAAATTATTTTCGGTCAATTGACGAACGATATTTACAGCGCCGGCATGAGCCTCACGACGTCTTCCGGCCGCCAGTTGGGAACCCTGGGCGTAGTAAGTCCGAAACTTTGCAAAGCGCTCGATATTGATTTCGAGGTATATTATGCCGAACTTTCCTGGACGCCCTTGATGAAAGAGGCGAAGAAGAATAAGGTAAGCTTCTCCGAAATTTCGAAGTTCCCGGCTGTGAAACGTGATTTGGCTTTGTTGCTTGACAAATCCGTTACCTTTGCCGAGATTGAAAAGATTGCCACCGAAAGCGAACGGAAGTTATTGAAAAAAGTAACACTATTTGATGTGTATGAAGGCAAAAACCTGGCGCCAGGTAAAAAATCGTATGCCGTAAGTTTCTACCTTCAGGACGAAACAAAGACGTTGAACGATAAACAGATCGACGCCATCATGAAGAAGATCCGGACGAATCTCGAACAGAAATTGGGGGCTGAATTGCGCTAGTTTCCCCGCAGGGAACCGACAGAGAGTAAAATAAATACATCGTATAATTTAAATAAAACACAGAATAAAAATATGGGAAGAGCGTTTGAGTTTCGTAAAGCCAGAAAGTTTAAGCGTTGGGGGAATATGGCCCGTGTATTTACCAAGTTAGGCAAGGAAATTACCATTTGCGCCAAACAAGGCGGACCCGAACCCGAAAACAATCCCCGTTTGCGTGTATTAATGCAGACGGCGAAGAAAGAAAATATGCCCAAGGAAAACGTAGAACGTGCCATTAAGCGGGCTGTTTCGAAAGATTTTACCGATTATAAGGAGATGAATTACGAAGGGTACGGGCCGTTTGGAATCGCCATCTTCGTAGAGACGGCTACCGATAATACCACGCGTACGGTAGCGAATGTGCGCAGTTATTTCAACAAGCACGGAGGTTCGCTGGGTACTTCGGGCAGTTTGGAATTTCTTTTCGAACACAAATGCGTGTTCCATTTTACGAAAAAAGAAGATGTTTCACTCGAAGACCTGGAGTTGGAACTGATTGATTTCGGTGTAGACGAAGTAGAAGAGGATGGAGACGAGATCGTCATTTACGGAGAATTTGCCCAGAACGCAGCGATCCAAAAATATTTGGAAGAAAATGGCTTCGAAATTACCAGTAGCGAATTTGTCCGTATCCCCAACGACCAAAAAGAAGTAACGCCCGAACAGCGTGAAACGATCGAAAAACTGATTGAAAAATTGGAAGAAGACGAAGATGTACAGAATGTCTTCCACAATATGAAGGAAGACGAAGAAGAGGAAGAATAAGCGATTTCTTCTCGTAGAAAATAAAACAGAATACAAGGAAGGCTGTCTCGTTTACAAGGCGAGACAGTTTTCCGTTTGACTTTCCCCTTCCGGCCTTTCTGCCGGATTTTTAGCGGATATGAGCCGACAAATGATCATCTTGACGATATACAACGAGTATAAGAAAGGCAGAATATCAAGGAAACCACGTTTCTAATCAAGTTAAAAAAAGCGTCTCGAAATAAAAGAAACTATTTCTTTTAAGAAGTAAGAATAAGACAATTGGCCTAACATGCAAACTGATTATGGAAAAGAAAGCCTATCAGGAGTTAGGCTGGAACACCGCAAATGTCCCTTTTTATCATAAATACTTATGTAAACCGATTGAAAAAATGCTTCCTACCGACGGATCTCCCCTTTTGGATATCGGTTGCGGAAACAGGTGTTTTGCGAATTACCTCAACAAAAAAGGGTATTGTGTATACGGCATCGATGCGTCCGTACAAGGTATTGAAATAGCCAACCGAGTAAGAGGAAAGAATGAGCGCCGTTTTTTTGTAAATAACGTTACAAAAGCGGAATGGCCGGCCGAGTTGCAGACAATCTCTTTTAAAACCGTCCTTTCGATGGAAGTCATCGAACACCTTTACAACTCGGTAGCGTATTATCCTTCGTCCGGAAGATATTAGAGGCGCCGGGCGTTTTCCCTATTTATGGAGGCTTATGATTTACCGGGAAAGATTTATTTATAGCTAAAAGATTTCCCTATCCCCACGCGAGAGAAGTGTTATTTCTTCCCTCTCTGAGTTTTCACGCTTCCTCGGTTGTACAATATTTCACGAAACAGCCGTCCAAGACAAAGCGTTCATCTTCTTCCGCCAGAAAACGGATGACGCGAATACAATCTTGCGCCGGGAAAGGCAAATGTTCGGTCAATTCCTGCGTCTCTATTCCCGCCTTATACGTATCGTCCGATAAAAGTGCAATCAACGCCTCCCGAATCCGGTTGAAATCCCGGTTCGACAAGCCCGAATCATTTTTGGCCAGACATACGTCGCAACATCCGCAGTCTCCCGCTCCCGTTTCTCCGAAATAACCCAACAACAGCCGGCTCCGGCAGATCCGCTCTTCATTCAGATATTCCAACACTTTTTCAATCCGCTTCTCCGCCCGCGCTTTTCGCTCTTCATAAGCCGTGCGGGGAATCACCAAATATTTCACCTCTTCCCGCGTTCGCGTAAAAATAATCAACGGTGTTTTTTTATGTGGAATATAATTCACGATCCGGAACTTCGACAATCCCACCAGAATCCCGTACACTTGATCCTGCGATACCCCGGCGCGCGTAGCGATCAATCCTTCATTGATAAAGACATAATCGGCAAATAAACCCGTGTACGAACGTAAAATTACCTGGATCACCTCGTCGGTTTGCTTATCCTGGTGCAAATAACGATATAATTCGTCGCGTGTAGCCCGGAAAAACAACCGCGACGCATTGTCTATTTCTTCCGTATATTCGATATATCCCGACAATTCCAGTATCTTCAACGCATGATGCGTCGGAAGTATAGGAAATTTGAACACCGAGCAAAAATCATTTAAGGAAAAATCGTGTACCGTCTCCCATCCGTATCCTACCGCAATTTGGAAATAATTTCCCAACGCTTCATACACCCGTCCGATAAAAGCCCGTTCTGGAAATTCATCCGTCAATCGCTTTTTCAGTTTCGCCTGATCGGTTCCGGCACCCAACACCACCGCATAGGCTTTTTGTCCGTCTCGTCCGGCGCGACCTGCTTCCTGGTAATATTCCTCCAGCGATCCGGGCATATCCAAATGCACCACAACGCGCACATCGGGCTTATCGATTCCCATCCCGAACGCATTCGTCGATACAATCACGCGGCATTCATTATTTTTCCAGCGGTTCTGCCGTCTCGTCTTTTCCTCCCGGTTGAGTCCGGCATGATAGTAATCGGCTACAATCCCGGCCTGCGTCAGAACAGCCACTATCTCCTTTGTCCGTTTGCGGTTACGCACATATACGATGGCCG
>DBFJSK010000293.1:0-4206 GCA_048403675.1 Tannerellaceae bacterium
CAGCAAACGCACCCCCCGGTTCCTTCCCCCATCCCGCCACCCAGCCCTCCCACCGTTTTCAACCTGCCCACGGGGTGCCCCTTATTGTCCACTTTTCATCTTTCCTCCAAACCCATGCCGATGAAATTTCAATCGGATGCCTATGCAATTCGAATTACACTGGCATCCGATTTCCATTCCATCGGCATCCGATTTACGATGGCCCGGCAGCCATTTACAAACACCTGTTTATCAAATAGATACACACCTCTCTTTTCAACCTCTCCCCGCCTCCACCTTCCTGTCGTTTTTTTATTTTTTAACAAAAATCTGTTCTTCCCTTTGTTTCCACTCCCCCACCCCCTGCCACCCCCCTGCTTCATCCGCTGCCAACACTTAAAAAACAAACCGTAAACCCTTCTTTTTTAACATATTTTTAGTTCAAATCGGAATAAAGTTTTTAAAATTAATTTTAACATTATGGAACAGATTTGCAAGATAAAAATCACTCTTTTACATTTGCTCACAGAAAAACAACAACTATTTTTCATTTTATTACACTTAACATCCTAAAATATGAAGAAAGATCGTCTCCCAGAAACCTGGCGTCAGAAATTAGAAAAGCTATTAAAAGCCGAAACGTATGTTTATTATTATCAAACGAAAGAACAGGTAGAATCGGCCCGTTTAGCCGTACAAAAAGCCAACCGGAAAAAAGGCGTTCATTTTAAAATAAATGTCGGGCGCGTACGCTTTACGATTGTACGCGATCATTAAGCGGAAAACAATCTCTCTACCCCCCTGCCATGTTAGCCTTTCTTCGCATCGCCCCCTAGCTTGGTATCCCTCGTATCCACCCGAACGACGGCAGGCGCCGGCAACCGTTCTTCCACGGTACGGCCCTGTTTCATCCTCACCCTATTCGCTACCTCGATGAAGGCTATCTCTACCAGTATAAACAGACTAAACAACCATAAAAATGGCCATTGAACTAAAAGGATTGAATTATTTTCCCGTCGATATTCGTTTTTTCCAATGCGATAAAATAGCGATTATCGAAGCCGAATACGGGCTGAAAGCCTTAGCCATCGTATTCAAACTGCTCTGCCGCATATACAGTGAAGGATTTTATATGATGTGGGACGAACGGGCTTGCAAATTATTCCGCCTCAACGCCTGCGCCGAATGCAGCGCCGAAGAATTGCAAGCCATTGTCGCAGCCTTGGTAAAAGAGGGTTTCTTCTCGGCAGCCTGTTTCGAAAAGTACGGTGTGCTGACCTCGAAAGGCATCCAGCGACGGTTTTTCGAAGCGGCTTCCCGGCGCAAGCGCATGGTCATCGAACGCGCCGAATTACTGTTGATCGAACCGGGCGCAGGCGTGAAAAAGACGGAGCCGACGGCCTGTACGCCCCCTTCCTCCGATCCTGCCTGCCCCCTCGCTTTGAGGGCGGAAGAAGCGTTGGCGGCCCCCGAAGTGTTACCCGCAGAAGAAGCGTTGCATCGCCGCCTTGCTTCTCCTTTCGAAAAAACAAATGCAGACATTTCCGGAAAAAATGCTTCCATTTCTTCCCAAAGAAGAGAAAAGGAAAAAAGAGAAACGAAAAGAACCTTATACCTTCCTACTCCCACTACTACTTCTTCCGGGCAAGCAAGCGCAACGAACGACAAGGAAAAAACGGCCGCCCAGCCAATGCCCCCTGCCGACCACCCGATACCCATCGCCAATCACCCGATGCACCCTGCCAATCATCCGATGCCTTCAACCAATCACCCGATGCACCCCGCCGACCAGCTAATGTCTCCTGCCAATCATCCGATGCCCCTCGCCGACACTTCGATGCCCCTCGCCGACACTCCGATGCACCCCGCCGACACCCCGACAGAAACCCCCGACGCGCCGACACCGCCTTTTAGCACCCGTTGCCGCCGCTGGCGCGAAACCCTTCTCGGTGACGAGGACTGGCTTGCCTCGGTTGTACGCATCAGCGGCAAAGGCAGCCCCGTCCTGGCCGAGCTACCTGCCGCCATGTCGCTGTTCGAAGACCACATCACCACCATCGGCGAACGCCATACCCTGGCCGCTCCCGCGGACTACACCCGGCGTTTCGTCTCCTGGTGGCGTTGCCTTCGTTTTCGTCCGGCGCAAGCCATCGCTTGCACAACGTCGCGCCTATACCCAGCGAAATCCGCGCCGGCGTCGGCAGCGCTACCCGCGGCATCCTCTTCCTTTGCCTGGCAGCCTATGCCAACAGAGGCCGCCCCCTTCCCTTCACCACCCGCTTTCCCGTCTCCCTTTCCGGCGGCAAGCGGTAGTGGCAGCGGTAGCGGCAGCCGCGCCGAAAAAGCGCTTCAAACCAGCGATACGGCCGCCGGCATCGCCCTCCAACTTATCGGACAATCATGAACGAAAGCCCGCAAAGGCGGATGCAACAAGCACTGGAGGGACAATGCATCCGCGACACCGATCCGGCCCCCCTCGCCATGCGCCTCTCGCACTGCCTGGGCCAGACCTACGTGGTAGCCGGTTTCCGGCTGCCCGACGCCAAAGACCTGGGGCTGCTCACCGCCAAACTCGCTTTCGACCTCTCCGAGGAATCGCCCCATTTGACGTTGGAGGAGGTTTCCCTCTGTTTCGAACTAGGCGCCAAAGGAGCGTACGGCGATTATATGGGCATCAACCTGCGCACCCTTACCCGCTGGCTGAAAGCCTACAAGCAAAGCGACGCGCGTTATCGCGCCGTGGTAGAGCGGGAAAAACAACGTACCCGGCCGGCACTTCCCCCCGTATCGGAGGCTTACAAGGAAGCGCATGAACGCGCCTTCCTCGATAACGCTTACCTACAATACCGCAACGGCTATCCGCTGGAAAGGCTGCTCACCTCGCAAGTATACCGGTTGTTGCAACAACGGGGACTGATCTGCCATACGGCGGCTCAGAAATGGGAAGCCGTTCGCCGTTTCCGCGCCTGGCGACCGGGCGGCGGCTTGCCCCTGAGGGAAGAGATGCGCGAAGAAATCGTACGCAGCTTGGCGATGCGTTGGCTACTAAAAGGCTATTTTGACGAATTGATCGCCAACGACACCCCTCACCTGCCGTTCTGAGACAACGCACGACGGCGCCGCTTCCGGCCGCCTTACCTTTGTATTGTCGCCGGGAAAGCCGCCGAACAACTGACGAAAAGCTGACGGGAAACCGCAGGGCAGCCAACTGAAAATCGAATGGAAGCAACCGAATGGAAACCCCACGGAAGCAACCGAATGGAAACCCACGGAAGCAACCGAATGGAAACGGAACGGAAGCCAAACGGAAGCCGAAGGTAAGCAACCGCACGGAAGCAACCGAATGGAAACCCACGGAAGCAACCAAATGGAAACGGAACGAAAGTCAAACGGAAGCCGAAGGAAAGCAACCGCACGGTAACGGAACGAAAGCTGAACGGAAGCCGAACGGAAGCAACCGAATGGTAACGGAAAAGCAACGGAACGGAAGCAACCGAACGGAAACCCCACGGAAGCAACCGCACGGCAACGGAACGAAAGCCAAACGAAAGTTGAACGACAACAGCCCGGCGGCGTCAAACTGGCACTATTTAATTATTCATTTTTTTAAAACTTATGATGTTATGGCACAAGGTTACCGATTAGTGATGAAAAAAAATCTCTCGACCAAAGAAGGCGAACCGGCAAAAAAAGCGTACGCCATCCCCAAGTACAACGGAACGACCGATATGGAAACGCTCTGCCGCATGATCGGCGCCCGTTCCACAGTTTCGAGCGCCGATGTAAAGGCCGTGTTAGACAACCTGAATTTCGTACTCGACATGGAGATGCAAGCCGGGCGTATCGTCCAACTGGGCGAATTCGGCAATTTCCGCTTATCCCTTTCCAGCGCGGGAGCTGCCACCACCGACGATTTCAAACCGGCCATGCTCCGGACGGCACGCGTGATTTTCACCCCAGGCACGCAGCTGAAGACAACAAGCAAAACCGTCCATTTCGTCTCCCTGGAAGCAGACAAAAGTGGAAACGGCGCCGACGACAAGCCTACCATTGTATAATGTATACCTCTACAGAAAATGCAATTCAAAGCTTGTACAGTAAAAGAGCTGAGCGGGATGTATTTCCCGCACAGCTCCCTCAAAAGCGCCACCACCCAATTAAGGCGGTGGATCAAAGTAAGCGCCACGCTCCAGCAACAATTGGCCGAAACGGGATATACAGTACGTC
>DBFJSK010000294.1:0-6054 GCA_048403675.1 Tannerellaceae bacterium
TCTACCGGCTCTTTTTTAGCAAAGACACTTTCTTTATATTACGCCGTTTCCTGTTGCTATCGTTCTTCGCCTTGGCTTTTCTCTACCCTCTGTTCGATATACAAGAATGGATAAAAGAACAACACTCCCTAGTCGAAGCTATCCACCTCTATTCAACCATGCTGCTGCCGGAGGCCACCGTAACAGCCATCCCGCCCGGTTTGTGGTATTTTGCAGGCAGCACTTTCCTCTATCTGTTCTATGCAGCTGTTTCCGTCGGGCTTGGGATACGCTTTTTTATCCAATTAGGCAGTATCATACGTCTTGGATACCATACCCAGCCTGCTATCCTGAACGGTTACCAGGTAAGATTGCTCGACCGTCCAGGAGGGCCTTTCTCTTTCTTCCGGTTGATTTTTCTTCATCCCGCCGATTACACCGAAAAAGAAATCCGGGAAATTCTGGTACACGAACGCACCCATGTCACCCAATGGCATTCCCTCGACGTTCTGCTGAGCGAATGGCTCTGCATCGTATGCTGGATCAATCCCTTTGCCTGGTTGCTGAAACGCGAGGTACGCCATAACCTGGAATATCTGGCGGATCACTGCGTACTCGAAGCCGGCTACGATAGCAAAAGCTACCAATACCATTTGCTCGGACTAGCCCATGCTACCCCGGCTCCGCCCGGCTTATATACGAATTTCCACCTTTTCCACCTTAAAAACCGGATTCGGATGATGAACAAAAAACGCTCCCGCGCAATCGGGCGCGCTAAATATCTGCTGTTTATCCCCCTCGCAGCCTTACTCCTGGTGTGCAGCAACATCGAAGCCCTAGCCCGTATCACGCGCCATTTGGCCGAAGCCAGCACGACGCCTCCATCTCCCGTTAAGATAAAAGCGACCGAAGGCCATCCGAACCACCGGCCGCTGGCGGATGTAAACGTTGCCCGAAAGGAAAGTTCGGTCGCCACCCAGACCGACCGGGCCGACACCTTCGAAGCGAATGCTCCGGCCGGAGGTGCGCGCGTACTTTCCCGATCCGGTTTAGATCCGCAGGAAATAAAAGCCATCGAACCCGTGGCCGAACTCGACCGGGAAGTTTTTACCAACGAAGACCCCAGCCGCCCTGTATACAAAGTGGTGGATGAAATGCCCCGGTATCCAGGCGGCGACGAAGCCCTACTGCAATTTATCGCCCGAAATATAATCTACCCCGACGAAGCCTTGCAAACCGCGAAACAAGGCCGCGTGGTCTGTGCCTTTATTGTCGAAAAAGATGGGGCCGTATCGCATGTGAAAGTGCTACGCGGCATTTATCCTTCGCTAGATAAAGAAGCGGCTCGCGTAATTGCTTCTTTACCCGCTTGGAAACCGGGAAAAGTGAAAGGACAAGCTGTCCGGGTAGCCTTTACCGTTCCCATTACTTTCCGGTTAAGTTAACAGAATATCCACCACAAATACCTCTTCCTATGTTTACCTGCCGAATCCTTTTCTTCGTAGCGGCCAGCCTGCTGGCCGGTTCTGCGTTCGCTCAACAGCGTACGCTTCAGGAATACCTCGACCGCAAGCAATATGCCGACGTATTGGCCCGGGCCGATAGCCTGTCGCCGGCCGATTCAGCCAACTATGCCACGATGTTCGCTGTGGCCCAAGCCGCCGAGGCATTGTTGCAATATCCCCTGGCACTGCGTTATTATCAACATTGCCTGACGTTGGATTCCACCCTTACCGAAACCTGGAATGCCCTGGCTCGCACCGCCGCCCTGATGGGCCGCACAACCGATGCAGAACGCTTTTTCCAACGCGTATTAGCGGCCGACAGCCTTAATTTTTATGCGAATCTCCAATTAGCCCGGCTCTATTACCAATCGGGCGAATATGCAAAAGCCCTGGTCAAATATGCCCAGTTGCAAGCCAACGACGTGCAAAATCCCGTTTTATGGCAATCGATAGGCGACTGCTATACCAAGCAGGAACTACCCTCGGAAGCCGCTATCGCCTATTTTAAAGCCTTCGAATACAATCCCGGACATGCCGGCCTGGCCCATGCCCTAGTCAATACCCTGCTGCGCCTGGGCGGCGATTTTATAGCCGAAGCCGTAGCTGTGAGCGATACCGCGCTTTCCTACAATCCCGGTCATCGTCAACTGCTCCGAAATAAAGGAATGGCCCTCTATATGAGCCGGCAATATGCGGAATCCGACACACTTTTTTCCCAATTGCTGGCCGAGGGCGATTCCTCTTATCTCACCCTCAAATATGCAGGTGCCTCCAAATACAACGCCGGTATGTACCTGGCCGCCATCGAACCCCTCGAAATAGCTTACGAAAAGGATACCACCTCGGTGGAAGTCTGCTTGCTGCTGGGTTCGGCCCTGGGAAAAACCTACGATCGCCGGCGCGCTTTCGCCCTGCTGGAGCAAGCCGAAAAAGCCATGCAACCCAATCCCTTCTGGCTTACTCAACTCAGCCTTTTCCGAGCCGAAACCTACAACCGCGACGGCAAACGCCTCGAAGCGGCCCGGCTCTATTACGACTGTTGGAAAAAACAACCAGAGCGGTTGGATATACTTTTTTCGCTCCGCAACATCTACGGCGCTTCTGCGATAAAAGAATACCCCACAGACAACGATCGGGCACGCGGCCTATTTGTGGAACTCCTTTACACCACCCGTTACCTTGAGAAAAACAAGCCGAGCAAAAAAGAAATGGTCTTCCAACACAGCCTCTTCCGTTCGCTCTATGAAGACCTCTTTTTCCGGGGGCAGTCCGAACAACCCCTCATCGCTCCCGACGGCGCCAAGTCGTCGCTCTCGTTGGTCGATCTCCGCTCGCTCGTCAACCAGCTTGAGCAACTGCCCGACGAATAACGCCGCCCGCCAGCCATCTGCAGGTACTTTTCGTTTGCATGTGTCCCGCAAAGCCCTTACATTTGCGGCAAACCGAAGAGAAGATGAAAAGTTGGCTTATATTCGTGTGCATGATCGGGTTGCTGTGGCCCGCAGCGGCCGCTCCGCGAAAAAAAGTCGGATTGGTACTGGGCGGCGGCGGAGCTAAGGGCGTCGCCCATATCGGCGTGTTGAAAGTAATCGAAGAAGCCGGCATTCCCATCGACTACATCGCCGGCACCAGCATGGGCGCCATTGTAGGCGGCCTCTATGCCATCGGTTACGATCCGGTCGAGATTGACAGCATGGTGAGCCGTCAGGACTGGACGATGCTGCTGAGCGACCGCGTCAAACGCAGCAGCCTTTCTTTTCCGGAAAAAGAAAACTCCGAACGATACATCGTCTCCCTGCCATTCGGCAAAGAAAAAAAAGACCGGGTCATCGGCGGCGTTATCAAAGGACAAAACCTGCAAAACCTGTTTTCCAACCTCACGATAGGCTACCACGACTCCCTCGATTTCAATACCTTCGCCATCCCCTTCGCCTCGGTTGCCGTCGATGTGGTAAACGGTCGCGAATATGTATTCCGCAGAGGGAGCCTACCGGTCGCCATGCGGGCCAGCATGGCTATTCCGGCCGTATTCACCCCTGTCCGACTCGATAGCATGGTGCTCGTCGACGGCGGTCTGAACAACAACTATCCCGCCGACGTAGCCCTGTCGATGGGAGCCGATGTCCTGATCGGCGTCGATCTGGGCACCAGCGACTTGAAAGAACTGGCCGGTATCAACACCCCCGGCGACGTGGTGGGCCAGATCGTAGCTCTGCACGGATACGATAAATACAGCGACAACAAAGCGCATACCGATATACTGATACGCCCCGACATGACCCCTTACAACTCCGCCAGTTTCAGTTCGCCGGCCCTCGATACGCTGATCGACCGCGGCGAACAAGCCGCCCGGCGACAATGGAACGAACTGATGGCCCTCAAACGTACGCTCGGGCTGCCCGACACCTGCCGGTCAACGCATCCCTTACGCCCGCACGCCCATCCTGCGCAAGCCTCCGATACCTTTTTCATCCGTCATATTTATTTCGAAGGAGCCGACCCCCGCGATGAAAAATGGCTGCACCAAATCAGCGGACTCAAAGAAAACACCCCCATTACCCTGCACCAGTTACAGCGGGCCATGTCGATCGTGGTCGGGACGAACGCCTTCTCGAACGTCAGCTATAAACTGACCGGCGAACACCAACAAAATTTAATTCTGACCGTACAGCCCAAAACCATCAGCTCCCTCAACGCCGGCCTGCGCTTCGACAGCGAAGAAATCGTAGCCGTATTACTCAACGGCACCCTCGATTATCGCGCCCGCTACCGGTCGCACGTCGCCCTGACCGGCCGTATCGGCAAGAAAACCTACGCCCGCATAGATTATGGCGTAGAGCGAACCCCGCTCCGGAATCTCGGTTTCTCCTATCAATTTACCTACCAGGATCTGGATATTTACCACCGCGGCGACAAAATATTCAACACCACCTACCGGCACCACCTGGTAGAAGTAGGCTATTCCGACATGAACTGGCTCAGCTTTAAGCTCCACATCGGGCTACGGTACGAATACTTCGATTATAACTCCTTCCTATACACCGCCCAGAACCAAGATTACCACATCCACCCCGAAGGTTTTTTCAGTTACTTCGCCCAAGCTCATTTCGAAACGCTCGACCGCCGCTACTTCCCCAGTAAAGGCGTCTCCCTCAAAGCCGATTATTCAGTCTATACCGACAACTTCGTCACCTACAAAGGCCGCACCCCCTTTTCGGCCCTCGCGGTCGATTTCCTGTCCGTCCTGCCGCTCACTTCCCACCTCAGCCTCCTGCCGTCCCTTTCCGGACGCGTACTGATCGGAAAAGAACCCGCCTATCCCTTCCTCAATGCCGTAGGTGGCGAAATAGCCGGCAAATACCTCGACCAACAAATCCCTTTTGCCGGCATCAACCACATGGAAATTTTCGGCAACGCCCTGGCCGTGGGCCGCGTTAACCTGCGTCAACAAATCGGGAGCCGCCATTATATCTCCCTGATTGCCAATTACGGCATTCACCACGACGACTTTTTCAGCCTGTTCAAAGGGGAACATGTCTGGGGGGGCAGCCTCGGGTACGTCTATAACAGCATAGCCGGCCCCCTGAATACCAATTTCGGCCTTTCCAACCGCAACAGCCATTTGCAATTCTACCTGAATCTGGGCTATAGTTTCTGATATTTTTCCCGTATATTTGCAGAGTGTACCGCAGCTAGTAACTAAAAGACAGACAGGTAAAAATAGAAAAGTATGAATGCAGAGATTATCCAATTCCTCCGCCAGTTGCAAGAAAATAACAACCGCCCGTGGTTTCAGGAAAACAAAGAGAGGTTCGACGTATTAAAAAAATACTTCCTCGAAAAAGTACAAGAACTTATCGGGCAAATCTCCCTCTTCGATCCCGAAGTAGCCGCCGTGGAAGCCAAGGACTGTATGTTCCGGATTTACCGGGATACCCGCTTCTCGCCCGACAAAACCCCTTATAAAACCTATGTCTCCGCCTTTATCGCCCAAGGAGGCCGTAAAAGCGAGCGCGCAGGCTATTACATCCACCTGGAGCCGGATAATTGCCTGCTTTCCGGCGGCGTGTGGTGTCCCGATCCGAAATTGCTGAAAAAATTGCGGCAAGACATCTACGACCATATCGACGAATTTGTCGCCATCCTGGAGGAACCTGCATTCAAAGCCGACTTCCCCGTGCTGGAAGGAGAGATGCTCAAGCGGATGCCCGCCGGTTATCCCGCCGATTCTCCCTACGATTACATCCTCAAACACAAAGATTTCAGTGTGATTTGCAACAAACCCGACGCTTTTTTCAGCCAGCCCGGATGGATGGACGAAGCGGTGGCCTGCTTCCGCAAGCTGCTCCCCTTCAACCGTTTCCTCAATTATACGGTCGACGAATATTTGGGAAGGATATAATTCTATTCCTTTCATTCCCCCTTTTTTCCGAAAAAGAAGGAAAAAACAAAACCTCCTCCGGCTCAGTGGATACCGAACCGGAGGAGGCTCCAACCATAAAATAACTTTATCCCTGACAGAAAAGGAAAGACAAGAAAGGCAAATAATCTTTCAGCCTCACCCGCAACA
>DBFJSK010000295.1:0-12668 GCA_048403675.1 Tannerellaceae bacterium
ATAAAGAAAATAGCGAAGCGTATCGGCGCCAAGCCGCCAGTCTAAAAAAAAGAATTCACCTGATCGGCAGTATCCGGCTGGGACTCGTGGCAGGTTTGTTGCTTTGTTTGTGGCTGTTCAGGGCCGAAAACGGATGGATATTGACGGGGATCGTGTTGCTATATGCCTTGCCCTTCGCCCTCTTGATGCTGTATCATACGAAACTTTTCGCACGTAAAAATTATACGGAAGCGCTGATCCGCCTGAACGACGACGAGCTGAAAGGACTCGATTACGATTTCAGCGCCTTTGACGGTGCTCCGGAAAAAAGCGATGCCTCCCATTCGTTCAGTCTCGACCTCGATCTGTTCGGCCCCTGTTCGCTTTTTCAATCGATCAACCGTACCGTCACGTTTTACGGCCGCGAGGAACTGGCTCGTTATTTTCTTTGCCCGCTGCATAAAAAAGAAGCCATTCTTCGTCGCCAGGAGGCCATACGCTGCCTGGCTTCTCATTCGCAGCTACGCCAACATTTCTATGTAACGGGAAAATTGCGGTCGGGCCAGACCGGCAATCTCAGCCGTTTGAAAGCATTGGCAGCAGAAAAGGATCAATTTGCCGGTAAAACGATCTGGAACCTATTGATCTGGGCCATTCCGGCGGGGTGGATCGGCATCGGAATCGGTTATTTCGCAGGATGGCTACCCGCAGCGGCAGCCAGTATATACTTTCTTTTCAGCCTGTTTATCGCTTATGCCAAAACAAAACAGATCAATCAACTCTATATTTCGGTCAACAAAATGGAAAGCCAGTTGGCCGGCTATGCCGATTTGATGAAAAGTTTCGAAGGCGATCAATTTCCGTCGGCCGAACTGACCGATATTTGCAATCAACTGACCGACGGAAAACAAACGGCCTCGTACGCCATCAAGCAACTTTCCGGTTACATCGGAGGACTCGACCAACGGTTCAGCCTGGCGGGTATCCTGACGAATTTGTTTTATCTGCGGGATACGCGGCATGCCTTGCTGCTGGAATCCTGGAAAGAACGGCATGCGGCCGATCTGGAACGCTGGTTCGATGCCCTGGCCCGGTTCGATGCACTTTGTTCGTTGGGCGGCTTTGCATTCAACCATCCGGAATATAGTTATCCGGACATAGCAGACACCTATTTCCGGATGGAAGGGAAAGGGCTGGGACATCCCTTGCTAGACCGGCGGGTATGTGTAAAAAACAATATCGACATCGCCGAGCGCGGATGTTTCCTGATCGTCACGGGAGCGAATATGGCGGGCAAAAGTACCTACCTGCGTACCGTAGGAGCTAATTTTCTGCTTGCTTGCATCGGAGCGCCGGTTTGCGCCGATTCGCTTACGGTATATCCGGCGCGGCTGGTAACCAGCTTGCGTACTTCCGACTCGCTGGTTTCCAACGAATCGTATTTCTTCGCCGAACTGAAACGGTTGAAGATGATTATCGACCGCTTAGAAAAAGGGGAAGAATTGTTTATCATCCTGGACGAGATTTTGAAAGGAACCAATTCGGTGGACAAACAAAAAGGGTCGTTGGCTTTGGTCAAACAACTCGTGGCGTACCAGACGGCGGGCATTATCGCTACCCATGATTTGGTATTGGGGAATTTAGCCGCGGAATTTCCGGGCCGGGTACGCAATTTCCGGTTCGAGGCAGATATTAAAAACGAGGAGCTATCCTTCTCGTATCAACTGCGCGAGGGGATAGCTCAGAATATGAATGCTTGTTTCCTGATGCAAAAAATGGGAATCGGCATCCGGGAATAAAGGCCTCCGGTCTATTTTTTACCGTATTTCGCCTTGATGGCCGGAAGCTCCTGACGGATTTCGGCAATCCGGCGGCCGTCACTCGGGTGGGTACTCATAAATTCAGGGGTGGAACCGCCGCTTCCGGCAGACATTTTTTGCCAGAATCCTACGGCAGCGTCGGGATTATAACCGGCTATCGTCATCAACACCAAGCCCATATAATCGGCTTCCGACTCGTGTTTGCGCGAGAAAGGGAGCATCACGCCGTATTGAGTTCCTACGCCGTATACGGCATTGGCGGCTTGTTGAACAGCCGCGCTCTTATTGCTCACCGCCACCCCCAGAAGGGCCGCTCCGTATTGGGCCATCAATTGTTGGCTCATGCGCTCGTTGCTATGTTTGGCCACCGCATGGGCTACTTCGTGACCGAGCACGACGGCCAGGTCGTCGTCGGAAGAAATAAGGGGCATCAACCCTTCATAAACCACGATTTTACCACCCGGCATACAGAAAGCGTTTACCTGAGGATCGGCCACCAGGTTGAATTCCCAGGAAAAATTTTTCACTTCTTCTCCCATGCCATTTGCTTTGAGATAGGCTTCCGTAGCGGCCGCTATTTTTTTGCCTACGCGGGTTACCTGAGCGGCCTGCTTCTGGTTGGTCGATTTTTTAGCGGTTTTGATGTAATCGCTGTATTGCGTCAGGCTCGACGCCAGCACATCCTGGTCGGATACCAACAATACCTGCTTACGTCCCGTCAGGGGAACACTGGAACAGCCTGCCAGAAAGAGCAGCAGAACCAGCCAAGTCATCATTTTTTTCATATGCGTTCCTATTGAATAGATTTTTTGTGTTGCTTTATCTTCTTTTTTTAGAAAGCAAAGATCGTACCCTCCAAAGCCAAGGCCGCCCCGGGGTTCTCTCCGGCAAAAGCTCCTCCTTTTGGAAGCCAGGATAGCACAAACCGAAAGCCGGAACCCCTTCATTTGCTTATGCAGCGGAGTGCCTATCTTCGCTTATGCGGAGGACAAAGATAACGCATCTTTACCGTCTTTCTAAATAACAAATCAGCAGAAAAAACGATGTAAAAAAGAAAAGAAAGCCCCAAGGCAAAAATAATTCCACCAACATGTATATTTATTCAAAAATAACCCGTATTTTTGCCGCTGTTTTGCATAAATATACAACATGAGTACAAAAAAGGAACGTCTCGACGCGATCCGCCGCATTATCCGAAACGAAGCGATCGGCAACCAGGAAGAGCTGCTCAAAAAACTGAATGACAGTGGATTCTCAGTTACCCAAGCTACCCTCTCGCGCGACATACGGCAACTCAAGGTAGCCAAAGTTCACGCCGAAGACGGCAATTATAGTTACCGGTTGCCCGAAGAAACGGCAGGCGGCAGGCAGCAGGCGGAAACGGAAAACCACCCGAAAATCGAATTTTCGCACCATCTGGCCGTCGTGCGCACCCGGCCGGGCTATGCGATGGGAATTGCTTCCGATATCGATTCGCACCAGCCTCAAGAAATCCTGGCCACTATTGCCGGCGACGACACGATTCTGGTTATCCCCCGCGAAGGGATTCCCCGCGAAGCGATCATTGAAGCCTTGGAGCGATTCGTGTAACGAAAAAACGGCGAAAACCAGGATGCGTAACACTGAATAAGAAAATTAAGAACAACTATAGAAATGGGACAAGAAACAGAAATTGACGTAATGGTGGCCGACGCTTCACACGAAGCTTATGTCGATACCATCCTCGAAACGATTGAAACGGCTGCTAAAGTACGCGGTACGGGCATTGCCAAACGCACACACGAATATGTAGCTCAGAAAATGAAAGAGGGAAAGGCGATTATTGCACTCGCCGGAGATGAATTTGCCGGTTTCACCTATATCGAATCGTGGGGCAACAAGCAATATGTAGCCACCTCCGGTTTGATCGTAGTCGAAAAATTCCGCGGCCTGGGTTTGGCCAAACGGATTAAAGATGCTTCCTTTACGCTGGCGCGGCTTCGGTGGCCGAAAGCGAAAATTTTCAGTCTGACTTCGGGCGCCGCCGTGATGAAAATGAATACGGCCCTGGGCTACGTACCGGTAACCTTCGGCGAGCTGACCGACGACGAAGCGTTCTGGCGCGGTTGCGAAGGATGCATCAATCACCATATCCTGGTGGAAAAAGAGCGGAAATTCTGTATTTGCACAGCCATGATGTACGATCCCGAGAAACATAAAGAAGATCATAAATAATAAATACCCTAAATAAATGAAAAAGAAAGTAGTAGTGGCCTTCAGCGGTGGGCTCGACACCTCGTTTACCGTGATGTACCTGACCAAAGAAAAGGGCTACGATGTATATGCTGCCTGCGCCAATACAGGCGGTTTCAGCGAAGAACAACTCAAACAAAACGAAGAGAACGCCTATAAACTGGGCGCCGTAAAATACGTAACGATTGACGTAACCAAAGAATATTACGAAAAAAGTCTGAAATACATGATTTTCGGAAATGTACTGCGCAACGGTACCTATCCTATTTCTGTTAGTTCCGAACGTATTTTCCAGGGCTTGGCCATTGCACGCTACGCCAATGAAATCGGCGCCGATGCGGTAGCTCACGGTTCGACCGGCGCCGGCAACGACCAGATCCGTTTCGATATGACTTTCCTGGTGATGGCTCCCGGCGTGGAAATCATCACGCTGACCCGCGACATGGCGCTCAGCCGCGAGTACGAAATCAATTATTTGAAAGAACATGGTTTCGAAGCCGATTTTACAAAACTGAAATATTCCTATAATGTCGGCCTGTGGGGTACTTCCATTTGCGGCGGCGAGATTCTGGACTCCGCCCAGGGACTTCCCGAAAGCGCTTACCTGAAACAGGTGGAAAAAACGGGAAGCGAGCAATTGCGTATCGAATTCAGGAAAGGCGAGATTTATGCCGTCAACGGAGAAGTGTTCGACGACAAAATCAAAGCCATCCAGAAGGTGGAAGAAATCGGAGCCGCTTACGGTATCGGCCGCGATATGCACGTGGGCGATACGATTATCGGGATCAAAGGCCGGGTAGGCTTCGAAGCCGCCGCCCCGATGTTGATTATCGGCGCGCACCGGTTCCTGGAAAAATACACGTTGAGCAAATGGCAGCAATACTGGAAAGACCAGGTGGCTAACTGGTATGGTATGTTCCTTCATGAAAGCCAGTACCTCGAACCGGTTATGCGCGACATCGAAGCTATGTTGCAGGAATCGCAACGGAACGTAAACGGGACGGCTATCCTGGAACTGCGTCCGCTTTCTTTCTCGACCGTCGGCGTGGAGTCGAAAGACGATCTGGTAAAAACAAAATTCGGCGAATATGGCGAAATGCAAAAAGGCTGGACAGCCGAGGATGCGAAAGGCTTTATCAAGGTAACGTCTACTCCTCTGAGGGTGTATTACGCAAATCATAAAGACGAAGAAATATGATTAAAATCGGGATTATAGGGGGAGCCGGGTATACGGCAGGCGAATTGATCCGTTTGTTGCTGAACCATCCGGACGCCGAAATCGTCTTTATCAACAGCACGAGCAACGCCGGCAACCTGGTGACCGACGTACACGAAGGTTTATACGGTGAAACGGATCTGCGTTTCACCGGCGAACTGCCGCTCGATAGCATCGACCTGCTTTTCTTCTGCACGGCGCACGGCGATACAAAAAAGTTCATGGAAAGCCACACGGTGCCTGCGCACGTGAAGATCATCGACCTGAGCATGGATTACCGGCTGGCCGGAGACGACCACGATTTCGTATACGGACTTCCCGAACTGAACCGGCGCCGGATTTGCAGCGCACAACATATCGCTAATCCGGGCTGCTTCGCTACCTGCATTCAACTGGCCGTCTTACCGTTGGCCAAACACCTGATGCTGAATTCCGATTTGCATGTGCATGCCATCACCGGTTCCACGGGAGCCGGCGTAAAGCCTTCGGCCACTTCGCATTTCAGTTGGCGCAACGATAATATCTCGATTTACAAGCCGTTTACCCACCAGCATTTGGCCGAGATCAACCAAAGTTTGAATCAGTTGCAAAACAGCTTCCACAGCCGGATCAATTTTATTCCTGTCCGGGGAAATTTCTCGCGGGGTATCTTTGCCACGACCTATATCGATTGCAAAATCGAACTGGCCGAAATCCGCAGGATTTACGAATCCTATTACGACGATCATTCATTCACTTTTGTGACCGACAAGAATCCGGATTTGAAGCAAGTAGTCAACACGAACAAGTGTTTGCTCTACCTGCAAAAGCACGAGGATAAGTTACTGATTGTTTCGATGATCGACAACCTCCTCAAAGGAGCCAGCGGGCAGGCCGTTCACAATATGAATCTGCTCTTTAACCTGGAAGAAACGGTAGGGTTGCATCTGAAACCCTCGGCTTTTTAGCTTTCGGCCGGACGCTGTCCGGCCAACAGTATGTCTAACGATTAACATACGGCGGCAAGAAGAAAAAGAGAGGACTCCTCGTAGAGGCGCGTCTCCTCTTTTCCCCACTCCGCCAAGTCATGATAAATATGAAATTATTTGATGTATATCCCCGGTTCGATATCGAGATCGTAAAGGGAAAAGGATGCCAGGTTTGGGATGCCCAAGGCAAAGAATACCTCGATTTGTACGGTGGGCATGCCGTGATTTCGGTAGGCCATAGCCACCCGGATTACGTAGAAGCCCTTACCGCTCAACTCCATAAGCTGGGCTTCTATTCGAACGCCGTAATCAACAATTTGCAGCAAGTGCTGGCCGACAAATTGGGAAAAGCTTCCGGCTACGACGATTATACGCTTTTCCTCGTCAATTCGGGAGCTGAAGCCAATGAAAACGCCCTGAAACTGGCCTCTTTCCACAACGGACTCAAACGCGTGATCGCTTTCAAACACGCCTTCCACGGCCGGACATCGGCTGCGGTGCGGGTAACCGACAATCCCAAGATCATCGCTCCCGTAAACGAAGGGCTGGATGTAACGTATTTGCCGCTGAACGATGCCACCGCGGTGGAAGCCGAATTGGCTAAAGGCGGTGTTTCGTCGGTCATCATCGAAGGGATTCAGGGAGTAGGCGGCATACAACTGCCTACCGATTCGTTTATGCAAACCCTCCGGCAATTATGTACCCGGTACGGCGCCTGCCTGATCCTCGACGAAATCCAGTCGGGATACGGCCGGAGCGGGAAATTCTTCGCTCACCAATATGCCGGTATCCGTCCGGATTTAATTACGGTAGCCAAGGGTATCGGCAACGGGTTCCCGATGGGAGCTTTGCTGATCGGCCCGCAGTTTAAGCCGGTGTACGGAATGCTGGGTACCACGTTCGGGGGAAACCATCTGGCTTGTACGGCAGCAATCGCGGTACTGGAGATTATGGAAAAGGAAAATCTGGTGGCCAATGCAGCCGAAGTGGGTGATTACCTGATCGAGGAATTACACAAGCTGCCGGGAATCAAAGAAGTGCGCGGCCGCGGATTGATGATCGGCATCGAGTTCGAACAACCCATCAAAGAGGTACGCGCTAATTTGTTGTTCGACCAGAAGGTGTTTACCGGGGTGGCCGGAACCCATACCATTCGCTTGCTTCCGCCGCTCTGCCTAACCCGCAGCCAAGCCGAAGACTTTATCGGGCGGTTGAAAAAAACCTTGCCGGCTTAATCGACTTTCATCGGTTTGGCCGTTCGAATTAGTAAGTTGTTTATTTAATTGGTTCTTTATTGATACAAAAAGCCGCTATCCGGGTGTTCCGGAAGCGGCTTTTTCGTAGGCCAACGGCTTACACTGCCCGGCAGGAGCGCCCCCCTTTATTGCCGAAATCAAAATAATCGCTACATTTGTGTACAATAAAATTAGATACGCAAAACTGTAGGGAATGATAGACCAACCGACCATCGACCGGATATTGGACGCCGCCAACATTGTAGATGTGGTATCCGAATTCGTCACCTTGCGCAAACGAGGGGTGAACTACGTAGGGTTATGCCCGTTCCATGCAGACAAATCGCCCTCCTTTTACGTCTCCCCCTCCAAAAACATCTGCAAATGCTTCGCCTGCGGCGAAGGAGGCACCTCGGTGCACTTCATCATGAAGCACGAGCAACTGAGCTATTTCGACGCGCTGCGTTTCCTGGCAAAAAAATACAACATTGAAATTCAGGAAAGAGAGCTTACCGAAAAAGAGAAACAGGTACGCAACGACCGAGAAAGTATGCTGATCGTGAACGCCTGGGCTCAGCAATACTTTTCCACCTTGCTGCACGAACACCTGGAGGGAAAATCCGTCGGATTGCGTTATTTCGCCGAGCGGGGACTGCGGGAAGAAGTTATTCGCAAATTCCAACTCGGTTACAGCCTCGACGCCCGCGACGCGCTTTACAAAACCGCTATGAAAAGCGGTTATAAAAAAGAATTTCTGGAAAAAACGGGGCTTGTCATCACCTACGACAACGGCAACGTGAACGACCGTTTCCGGGGCCGCGTGATTTTCCCCGTCCACACCCTGAGCGGCAAAGTCGTCGCCTTCGGCGGCCGCGTCCTGAAAAAAGACGAGAAAACAGCCAAATACGTCAATTCGCCCGAAAGCGAAATCTACCACAAAAGCAACGAACTCTACGGCATCTATTTTGCCAAGCAAGCCATTGTCAAACAAGACCGCTGCTTTCTGGTAGAAGGCTATATGGACGTAATCGGGATGCACCAGGCCGGCATGGAAAATGTCGTCGCCTCCTCGGGTACAGCCCTCACGCAAGGCCAAATCCGGCTTATCCACCGGTTCACCAACAACATCACCGTGCTTTACGACGGCGATGCGGCAGGCATCAAAGCCGCCCTACGCGGAATCGATATGCTGCTGGAAGAAGGCATGAACATCAAAGTCGTGCTGCTGCCCGACGGAGAAGACCCCGACTCGTTCGCCCGCAGCCACAGCGCCAGCGAATTTGCCGAATTCATCCGGCAGAACGAAACCGATTTCATCCGTTTCAAAACCAAATTGCTGCTAGCCGACGCCGGCAACGATCCCATCAAGCGTTCGTCGCTCATTACCGACATCATCCGTACCGTTGCCATTATCCCCGACAACATCGCCCGCTCGGTTTACATCCGCGAATGCAGCGCCACGATGGAAATCGACGAACAGGTCTTGCTGAACGAGGTAAACAAGATACGCTTAAAAAAAGAAGAAAGCCGCCCTTCCGCCTATTCGCGAAACAGCAAGCAAGACGGAACACCGACCGTTCCCCGGCCCCTGCCGGATTATCCGGATTTCCCGGCCTACCAACCTTATCCCGAGGAAACTGCCTATGCGGGCGGCAACGGCAATCAGGATGCACAAACTCCCCCCCCGGCTTATTTACCGCCCCCCCCGGAAACGGATTTTCCGCCGATGGAAGAGACAGGGAACGTGCCGCCCCCCCCGGCTCCTCCGGCCGGCTATCCGCCGGAAGAATATGGGGGCACTCCGGGCGACCCGACATATGCCGATACAACGACTGGCGCTTCCGCCACACAGGGGGGAAACACTTATCGGCCGGCAGTGCAGCCAACGGGGCCTTCGTCCTTGACGCAGACATTGCAAAAGCGTTCCCCCTACGAACCTTACGAGCTGGCGTTATTGCGCTATATCGTACGGTACGGCGAACGCATACTATACGATTATATTGAAGAGGAAACCGAGGAACATATCGTATGGCGGGTAGCCGACTACATCCAAAGCGAGCTTGAACGCGACGAGCTGACTTTCTATACCCCCGCTTTTCGGGTGATGTTGGAAGAGGGAGCCGCCAAATGCAGCGAGGAAAGTTTCGTAGCCAGCCGCTACTTCCTCTCGCATCCCGACCCCAACATCAGCCGTCTGGCCGCCAATTTGATTAGTGACAAATATCAACTAAGCAAATACCACACCAAATACCGCGAACTTGAGCAGGAGGAAGACCGGCTCGACCATTTGGTACTGCGCGACCTGTATGCACTGAAAGATGCCTATATCTTACAAAAAATCAAGGAGATACAGATAAAGATCAAAGAAGCGCAGGCCGCAGGGAAGCTGGAAGAAGCTTTGGAACAGATGAAGCAGCTCACCCGGCTGAACGAGATAAAAAACGTGCTGAGCAAGGAACTCGGCGAACGTATCGTATTAAAAATGTAAACACAGAAGCCTATGTATTTTTTGGAAGCGAGCCACATCGTCAAGCAATATGCCGCCCACCGGGCGCTCGACGATGTAAATATCCGAGTACCGCAAGGACGGATTTTCGGGCTACTGGGGCCGAACGGAGCCGGTAAAACGACCCTGCTCCGCATTATCAACCGGATTACCGCCCCCGATAGCGGTGAAATCCGGTTCAACGGCCATCTCTCGCGGCCGGAAGACGTTTTCCAGATCGGTTATCTTCCGGAAGAACGGGGATTGTACAAGAAAATGAAAGTAGGCGAACAGGCTATTTATCTTTCCCAACTCAAAGGGCTTTCGTATGAGGAAGCAAGAAAGCGGGTAATTCGCTGGTTCGAGAAATTCGACATCATGCCGTGGTGGAATCGCAAAGTTGAGGAGCTGTCGAAGGGGATGCAACAAAAAGTACAATTTATCACCACGGTCGTTCACGAACCGGCGCTGTTGATTTTCGACGAGCCTTTCAGCGGCTTCGATCCGGTCAATACCGAACGGCTCAAACAGGAAATACTCGAATTGAAAGCGGCCGGCCATACGCTCATTTTTTCCACCCATCAAATGGCCTCAGTAGAGGAAATCTGCGACGAAATCGCGCTGATCGACCATTCGCGCGTGGTACTGGCCGGGGCGATAGCTGAAGTAAGGAATCGGTACAAAAGCGACACTTTCACCATCCGGATACGCCGCGACGCATCCCCCTCGCCTAGCCGCCCGACCCCAATTTCTCCCGCTTATCCGAATGAAACCGCCGCTCAGGGCCTTGTTTCAGCCCCCGGCTCCCCGGCGACAACCCCGGAAAACGAACTGTACACCCTGCTCGGGGAAAAAGAACTGCCAGGCATCACGGAACTACATCTGAAAAAGAAACCCGGCGTAACCCCCACCGACCTGATCGTCCACCTCGCCCGGCAATACGAATTACTTTCGTTTGCCGAAGAACTGCCTTCTATGCACGATATATTTATCCGGACTGTTTCGGCGGCCGACAATACCCTAGTTCATGAATAAAACAGCGCTCATCATCAAGCGGGAGTATCTTCACCGCGTAGAAAAGAAATCGTTTCTTTTGCTCACCTTTCTGACCCCCTTTCTTTTTGCCGCCCTGGTTTTCGTGCCACTCTGGCTGTCGGGCTTCAAAGCGGACGAAATACGCCAGGTAGCCATCATCGACACCACCGGCAAGTACGCGCCTTTATTTGAAGATACGGAGACTTATCGTTTCGTCCGAAGCGATAAAGACCTGGAGGCTTACCGGAAAAATCCGGATAAAGAAATTTTCGCCATTCTTCAGATCACCGGCGATTTGTTGCAACATCCGGATGCAGCGGCGCTTTATTCGGAAAAACAAGTACCGGGGGAATTAAGCCGGTTGGTGAATCAGGTATTATCGAAGCAGATGGAAAGCGAGAAGATGGCTTCGTTTCAGATTCCGAATCTGGAAGAGATCATTCGCCAGAGCCGGATTACGTACCAGATTTCCACCTTCAAATGGAGTAACGACGGGAGCGAAAATCTTTCGTCGAGTGAAATCGCCTCGATGACCGGCTTGGTCTTTACCCTGATTATTTATTTGTTCATTCTCTTTTACGGCGCCATGGTGATGCAGGGCGTGATGGAGGAAAAAACGAACCGGATTATCGAAGTGATCGTATCCTCGGTCAAACCCTTCCAACTGATGATGGGTAAAATTATCGGCATCGGCTGTGTCGGATTGACGCAGGTTTTTATCTGGGCGGTGATGACACTGGCATTGATTGCGGGCGGTTCTTTCCTATTCGGCGCCCAAGCAGTTTCCCAAGCGGCCTTGACCGGAGACAATCTGTTCCCCGCAGCCTCCGCCGAAGCGACGGCTACCCCGACCCTGGCTCTGCTGGCAACGCTGGGGGGTAGCGTCAACCTGGCGGAAATAGGAGGATTGTTTATTCTTTATTTTATCGGCGGGTATGTACTCTATGCTTCCGTGTTTGCCGCCATCGGTTCGGCTGTCGACAATCAGGAAGATACGCAACAATTCGTAGTACCGGTATCTTTATTCATGGTCTTCGCCCTCTATGCCGGCATTTACAGTTTAGAGAATCCCGACGGCCCGCTGGCCTGCTGGTGTTCCTTCATCCCCTTCACCTCGCCCATTGTAATGATGGTGCGGTTGCCCTTCGACGTGCCGGTATGGCAAATAGGTCTTTCCCTGGTGCTTCTCTACCTCACGGCCATAGGCATCGTTTGGGTTTCGGGTAAAATTTATCGTACCGGTATCCTGATGTATGGAAAAAAGAGTAGCCTGAAAGAGATACTGAAATGGATCCGTTACCGATAGCCGGTAAAGAAGAAAAATACAAGAAGTACCCCTGCTCAAAAGGAATAATCCGCCCTCATTGCACCTTATTGATATACAAGCATTTACAAAGATATAAAAAATAGACTGGCAAGAAAAACGAATTGCATAAGCATCCAAACAAAATTGCATAAGCATGCAATTGAAATTGCATGCTTATGCAATTGAAAACGGATGCCTATGCTTTTTAAAGAAAGAGGAAATAATACAATAAGTAAGAAGGAAAAAAGATTGTGTCTATCCCCTTTTCACAAAAAAAGATGAGCCGATCGCTCGACTCATCCTTCTTCTATGTTGTTCAACCAGGGCTCGAACCTGGAATTTCAGGACCAGAATCTGACGTGTTACCATTACACCATTGAACAATAAAATCT
>DBFJSK010000296.1:0-2169 GCA_048403675.1 Tannerellaceae bacterium
GAACAATGCCCGAAAGGATGCCAACCTACAGGATGGAAAATAACGGCAATCATATCGATATTTCCCTGCGAAAGCAAGCTACCATAGGTCGAAAACTGGCCCCTAAGAAAATTTTTCGGTTGCCCGCTCCCGCTTTGCAAGTTCAACCCATCGCCCCGATGAAAAACAAGATGCAGACATCCCGACGGAATCGTTTGAATCCTCAACGGCTCTATTTCGTCGGATTTCAATACCCAATAATATTTAATATATCGGGAAAGTGAGGGAGACGGGTATAAAATAAGACTTTGCCTCATGTGTACTTCAACTGATTTGCAGTTAGCTGCGACGGTAAATATACGCTTAAATTTCCGTTTGACCTTTCCCCCCCAAAAATCGTTCCTCTTGAAATCCGAAAAGCCCCTGCGCACGTCTGTACAAACCTCCCCCTTCCTGTACTTTTTTATCAAGTACAAAAAACACATGCTTATGCAATCCGAATTACATAAGCAAGGAATTTCGATTGCATGCTTATCCAATTCGGATTGCATAAGCATGGAAAACGAAGTCCTTCGGAGAGGTTTTGCAAAACCCTAGCTATCAGCCACATACAAAAAGGTATACAGAGTTAGTTTCCGGCATCTGCTTATTGTCGGATTTTCTTTTTTTAACTCATTCGTCAAATACCCCTTTCCGGTCAGTTCCGCCTCAGAGACAGACCGCATCCGTACAGCCCTCGTTAGGTATCCGCACGGTCGTTGAAAACCTCGGCCTGTTGTTGCTTCCTATAGGCTGTGGGCGTACAAGCATACTTTTTGGAAAACACCCTGTAAAAAGTAGAGCGGTTGGTAAAACCGGACTGAAAAACGATCTCATCGATTGTCAAGTTGGTTTTGACCAGCAAATCCACCGCTTTGACCACCCGGCAGTTATTTATCACCTCCGTCAGCGTATCGCTGCCCGCCTCTTCCAACCTGCGGTAAAAAGTACGAAGGCCCATCTTCATCTCTTCTGCTATAAAAGAGGCCGATAACTGCTTATTCCGGATATGCTTATTCACAATTTTCAGCATTTCACGGCGAAATGCCTGCTGTTCCTTATGGGAAAGTTTTCCGTTTTCCAAAGTATAAGCACTCAACGGCGAAGAAAAATAAGTTCTCAAACTTTCCTTCCTTTCCAACAACCGGCGCACCGACGATTTTAAATAATCCACATGAAAAGGCTTCGTGATATAAATTTCCGCCCCTGCATTCAACCCCGCTGTTTGTCCTTCCATATCCCCCCGGGCCGATAAAAGAATCAAAGGAATATGCGCGGTAGCCGCATCCGATTTCACCTGCCGGGAAAAAGACAAGCCGTCCATCCCCTCCATAAGCACGTCGCTGACGATCAGATCCGGATGCCCCTCCTTCAATCGTTCGAGCGCCTCTTTCGCATCGCTTGCCGTCCACACATTATACTCCGTTTGAAACAGATCGGAAATAAGCCATTGCATTTCTATTTCATCATCTACCACCAGCAGCGTGGGCTTTAACTCGTCCCGATTATTTGTAGGAACCTGCCAGGTAGCAACAGGCTCCGGCCGGTAAGCCGGCACGGAAACGGCCCGGGCCCCTACTGTATCCGAAATCGCTGACGTACCCGCCCCTGAAAGCGGAAGATAAGGCAAGCGGATACGAAAATGCGTCCATTCATCCGGCACGCTTTCCACCTCGATCGTACCCTCCAGCAACCGCACCAGTTCAGAAGCAATCGCCAGCCCCAACCCGTGTTGCGAGTGAAAGCCTCCCGGCTCGTTCTGTTCCAAATGTTGCAAGGTGCGGTACCGGTCGAACAGCACCGGAATATCTTTTGCCGCGATCCCTTTCCCAGTATTCGACACCACGATCGCCAACTCCCCCGCCGTCAGGCCAATCCGTATCCTCACCTGCTTTTCGCCGGCAGTGTATTTGAAGGCATTCGACAACAGGTTCAGCAGGATAGTAACCAGAAAATCCTTGTCCGAAGGCCAGGTCAGGCAGGGCGGAAGCACCTTTTCAACCGTAATTTGCCGCGCCTCGGCCGCTCCGGCAAAAGACGCTATCAGCGGCGTGACGAGAGCGGCTACATCCACCGGGGCGACGACCGGTTTTTTATACCCCGATTCGATCCGGTCGAACTCGATGAGTTCCTGAATCAACCCATGCAATC
>DBFJSK010000297.1:0-3773 GCA_048403675.1 Tannerellaceae bacterium
ACCTTTACCGCCGTCGACCGGATCAGTTTCCAGGTAGGCCGCGGCGAAATCTTCGGTTTCCTCGGCGCCAACGGAGCCGGCAAAACCACGGCCATGCGCATGCTCTCCGGCCTTTCCGTTCCCACGTCGGGCAAAGCCCGCGTGGCCGGTTTCGACGTCTATACCCAATCCGAAGAAATCAAGCGGCATATCGGCTATATGAGCCAGAAATTTTCCCTTTACGGCGATTTGAAAGTCGATGAAAACATCCGGTTGTTCGGCGGCATATACGGCCTTCGCGGACGCCGTCTGGCGGCAAAGACCGACGAACTGCTCGACATCCTGGGGCTTCAAGGCGAACGCCATACCCTGGTAGACGCCCTGCCGCTCGGATGGAAACAAAAGCTTGCCTTTTCCGTGGCCATCCTGCACGATCCCACCCTCGTCTTTCTGGACGAACCTACCGGCGGCGTCGATCCCGTCACCCGCCGGCAATTCTGGGAACTTATTTACGAGGCTTCCGAAAGAGGCATCACCGTATTCGTCACCACTCATTATATGGACGAAGCCGAATACTGCCATCGGGTGTCGATCATGGTAGACGGACGTATCGAAGCCCTCGACAGTCCGAC
Source organism: Tannerellaceae bacterium (assembly GCA_048403675.1). GTDB lineage: Bacteria > Bacteroidota > Bacteroidia > Bacteroidales > Tannerellaceae > Parabacteroides. Next base: position 612 of record DBFJSK010000297.1, read on the forward strand.
CGCCCTGAAAACGACTTACCAGGCACAAACCATGAACGATGTTTTCCGCGCCCTGGCGCGGAAAGCCAAACGAGGAGAATAAACGATGAAACAACTGATTGCTTTCGTACGCAAGGAATTTTACCATATCTTCCGCGACCTTCGGACAACGCTTATCCTGCTGGCGATGCCCGTCGTCCTGATTATCCTTTTCGGCTATGCCATTACCACGGAAATCCGCCAGGTATCTTTTGCCGTACTGGATGAAAGCCGCGACGAATTGTCCCTGCGCATCACCGATCGCCTGGCCACCAGCTCCTATTTCGACTTATACGGTCGGGTCGATGACCTCGGCGGCGCCCACGCGCTTTTCCGGCAGGGCAAAGTACGCATCATCGTGGTTTTTCCGCCCCAATTCGCTTCGCGCTCCGATGCCCCGGTTCAACTCCTGGCCGACGCCTCCGATCCGAATGAAGCCACCCAGCTCCTGGCCTACGCAACCGCCATTATCCAAGGGCAATGGGCCGATGTGTCGGTTCGCGAGACCCGGTTCGCCATCCCTGATCGCGCCCCCGGCATTCGCCCGGTAGTTAGATTGCTATATAACCCGCTGATGAAGGGCGCCTATAATTTCGTGCCGGGCGTGATGGGGCTTATCCTCATTCTGATCTGCGCCATGATGACCTCGGTAGGCATCGTACGCGAAAAAGAAACCGGGACAATGGAAATCCTGCTCGTTTCCCCCCTCAAACCCATCTACATCATCCTGGCCAAAGCCACGCCCTACCTTTTCCTGAGCCTGGTCAATATCGCCACGATCCTTATCCTGTCGTACTACCTGCTCGATGTGCCGATAGCCGGTAGCCTGGGGCTGCTGGTCGGCATTTCCCTGCTCTATGCCATCGTATCCCTTTGTCTGGGGCTACTGATCTCCACGATTGCCGACACGCAGAAGGCCGCCATGCTGATTAGCGGCATGGCCCTCATGCTCCCCGTCATGCTGCTGAGCGGCATGCTGTTTCCCATTGAAAATATGCCTCCGCTGCTGCAATGGCTATCCAATATCGTACCCGCCAAATGGTATATCATGGCCGTAAAAGACGTGATGATAAAAGGACTGGGCATCGCGGCGGTCTGGAAGGAAATAGCCATTCTGCTTTGCATGGGCGTCGTGCTCGTGGCATGGAGTGTCAAACGATTCAATATCCGATTATAAGTTATGCAAACACTACGTACACTTCGCTTTTTGCTGGAAAAAGAATTCAAGCAAATCCTGCGCGACCGGTTTCTGGGAAAAATCATCTTTATCCTGCCGGTGATGCAGCTTATCATCCTGCCCTTCGCCGCCAATTTCGAGATGCATAATATCAACCTGAGCCTCGTCGATCGCGATCGCTCCGTGCTTTCCCGCCAACTGGCCGACCAGATCCTTTCTTCCGGATATTTCCGGCTGACCGATGTGTCGGACACCTATCCGGAGGCACTTCCCGCCATCGAACAAAACGAGGCCGATATGCTACTCGAAATTCCCATCGGTTTCGAAAAGCGGCTTTTGCGAGACAACGAAGCCGACGTATTTATCGCCGCCAATGCCGTGAACGGAACGAAAGGGGGCCTCGGCTCTTCTTATCTTACTTCCATTTTTCAGCGCATCAATCGGGAAAAAGGCTGGAAGCTGCTCGCCCACGGAAAAAACGGGCTGGTTTCCACCCGGTTTCATCCCGCCAGGCAGGTCGAAACCATCGCACTTTTCAACCCCCACCTCGATTATAAAAGCTATATGGTGCCCGGCATCATCGTCTTTCTGCTGACCATTATCGGCGGCTTCGTACCGGCGCTGAATATCGTGAGCGAAAAAGAAAAAGGAACCATCGAGCAAATCAACGTAAGCCCCGTGCCGAAATCGATTTTCCTGCTATCCAAGCTGATCCCTTTCTGGATTATCGGGTTTATCCTTCTCACGCTCGCCCTGTTGATAGGCTGGATAGTTTACGGATTGACACCTGCCGGCAGTTTTGGCACTATCTATCTTTTTGCCGCTGTCTATCTGGTCGGTTTTACCGGGCTGGGGCTAGCCATTTCCTCCATCTCCTCTACGCAGCAACAAGCCATGTTCACCGCTTTCTTTTTCATCATTATTTTCGCCTTATTGAGCGGCCTGTTCACCCCCATCAGCAGCATGCCTGGCTGGGCCCAAACTCTGACGGCTTTCAACCCGCTCAGTTATTTTGTGGAAGTGATGCGAAAAGTATACCTTACCGGCAGCAGCTTCTTAGATTTAAAAAGACAATTCGGCATGACCTGCCTTTTCGCCCTACTCTTCAACGTGCTGGCTATTCTAAGCTATCGGAAGAAAGAGTAGGGGAGAGGCCACTCGGGGGCCGTACCCAAAAGAACTTTTTCCTAAAAGGCGTCTCGGTTCCGGCCCCCCGGCATCAAAAAACGTCTTTTCGGAACCTCCATCCTACATTTCCGGTTCGGCAACCGGGGGCTTATTGTGTATTTTCTTCTCTTCCGAAAAATGCATGCCAGTGCAATCCGAATTCCATGCCTATGGAATCGAAATTCCATGCTTATCCGATTACCATTTCATAAGCATGGAATCCGGAGCCGATGCGGGAGGTGGTATAAGTGTTTGTTTTCCAATGCTATACAAAAGGCTATCCGCTCTTTTGTCCGGAGCGGTACTTATTGTAAATTTCTCTTTTAAAAGATACCCCATCCGGAATGAGCCTTCCCGCTCGAAAAAGAAAGATAGCTTACCGGCCGGGCGCCTTGCCGTTTGCCGGCGAGGGGGCCTTTCGGATGGTTTACATCACTAGCCGAACCGCCGGTTTCCCCCTCCATGCCGGCTTTCCGCGGCCATGTCCTTTTCCCCTTGCCTACGCGAAAAAAGCCCTCCACAAACCGCTTTCTTCCTCTTAAAAAGCACCCTGACTATGCTTTGCAGCATACTTAACAAGTTTTTACATATATTCTTCTTTACTTAAAAAAGCCTACTTTATATTTGATTCAAATCTGAAACAATATTTCAAATATGGAAAGTGGGCTTTCAAATGTGGAAAAGGGAGACGAGAATTATAAGGTGCCGAATTTGGAAAAAGGCATTGCCGTCTTGGAATATCTCTCGCTTTACTCCGGCGGAAAAACCTTGCAAGACATTAAAACAGATGTCGATATATC
>DBFJSK010000298.1:0-3660 GCA_048403675.1 Tannerellaceae bacterium
CTACTTTATCACCCGGCCGGATTCCGGCATGTTCGAGGATGATGTGAAATTTCTCGATCCTCCGGGCCACATCTTTATAATGAAACGTATGTCCGTTATAATCGGTAAAGGCAGGCAGATCCCAATGTTCCTTTATGCTGTTTTCAATCAGTCCTAAAAAACGATTCTCCATGCTTCTAATTTTATTTGAATAACCTGAAATTCGGGTTGATTGTTGCAAAGATAGTGCAAACCGAGCGCAGAAGCAAGCCAGGCCCGGCTCTGCCGGAACGTCTCCCCTTACTTTTGTTTTACGCAAAGATAACAAAAAATGGAATCCTCTTCAGCGAACACCCCCGAATTGGTCGCGACAATGAAAAAATAAACCGAAAACGTTTGGCCGGTTGGAAAAAACTCCCTATGTTTGGAGCACACCTAAAAAGGTCGATAAATAAACCAGCATAACCCGTAAACAAATGGGTAACAAAACATACAGACGGCTTTTCAATTGCTTGATGTATTACCATTAAGTAACTTCCCCGCTTATTCCCGCTGATTCCGGGGAAAAGCATTCCCTTCTATTTTGCACTTATATTGGTCTTCTGCGCTTCGCTTTTGTGTGGCGTCTCCTTTTCTAAGGGTTCCTTCACGGTACCCCGTTGTTTACATTTACAGATTCACCTGAGTTCAAAAAATCCAACCGAGAAAATACATGGAAACAAAAACAACCGGCTGCGCTCCGCAAGGCGCTCCTTATTCCGTACATTCCGTCCAGGCCCAAGTCGCAGCTCAAGTTCAATCGGGCGGACAGCTCCAAGCCCACGCCCCGATCTATCCTCCAATCGATACCCAGGCCAACGCCTGCGGCATGAACGAACGCATCCAACGTCTGCGTAAAGAAACCTTTGAAGCCCAACCCTCTCTATCGATCGAAAGAGCCTTGATTGAAACCCGCTTTTACCGGGAAAACGAAGGCAAGTACCCTATTCCCATCCTCCGGGCCATGAATTTCCTGGAAATCTGCAAACAAAAAACCATCTATATCGGCCCCGACGAACTCATCGTAGGCGAACGCGGCCCCCGTCCGAAAGCCGTTCCAACCTTTCCGGAACTCACCTGCCATAGCGTGGAAGACCTGCATATACTCAATACCCGCGAATTACAGCGCTACACAATCAGCGAAGAAGATATCCAGACCTACGCCCGCGAAGTAATTCCTTATTGGAAAGGACGCACCCAACGCGAACGTATTTTCAACCACGTGCCGGCACAGTGGAAATCGGCCTACGAAGTAGGCATGTTTACCGAATTTATGGAACAACGCGCACCGGGCCATACCGCCCTCGACGGCAAAGTGTACCGTTACGGGCTGCTGGAATTGAAAGAACGCATCGCCTGCGAAATAGCAGCTCTGGATTTTCTGAACGATCCCGAAGCCACTGATAAACAGGAAGAACTCACCGCTATGTCAATCTCGTGCGACGCCGCCATCCTCTTTGCCGAGCGGCATGCCGACCTGGCCGACGAAATGTCGCTGACCGAACAAGATCCCCACCGGCAAGCCGAACTGCGGCGCATAGCCGATGTCTGTCGCCACGTACCGGCCTATGCCCCACGCGATTACTGGGAAGCAATTCAGATGTACTGGTTCGTGCACCTGGGTACGATTACCGAGCTGAATGGCTGGGACGCCATGAACCCGGGCCACTTCGACCAGCATTTGGCTCCTTTCTATGAAAAAGGCATCGCCGACGGCACGCTTACCCGCGAGCAGGCGAAAGAACTGATGTCTTGCTTCTTTATCAAAGTCAACAACCACACGGCCCCTCCCAAAGTAGGCATTACCGCCAAAGAAAGCGGCACGTACAACGACTTTACCAACCTCAATATCGGCGGCATCCGCTCCGACGGCAGCGACGGCGTCAGCGAAGTATCCTATATCATGCTCGAAACCATCGCTGAATTGCATATCCTGCAACCCGGCAGTGCGATCCATATCAGCACACTCACCCCCGAACGGTTTCTCCGGGCCGGTTGCAAGGTAATCCGTCAGGGCCACGGCTACCCATCAGTTTTCAATCCCGATGTGTATGTACAGGAACTAATGCGGCAGGGAAAATCCCTGCGGGATGCCCGCGAGGGAGGATGCAGCGGCTGCATCGAGGTAGGCGCTTTCGGAAAAGAAGCCTATGTGCTGACCGGGTATCTGAATGTACCGAAAATCTTGGAGGTCACCCTGCATAACGGTGTCGATCCGGTATCCGGCCGGCAAGTAGGATTGGAAACGGGCGACGCGCGGGATTTTAAAACGTACGAAGAACTCTATGCCGCTTTCCTGCGCCAGGTGCATTATTTCGTGGATATGAAGGTACGCGTAAGCAATTATATCGACCGGATGTTCGCCAAATACGCCCCGGCTCCCTTCCTGTCGCTCTTTATCGACGACTGCATCGCCAAAGGCAAAGATTATTACAATGGCGGCCCGCGCTACAACACCACCTATATTCAATGCACGGGGCTGGGCACGATTACCGACAGTCTGTCTACCCTTAAAAAGCATGTGTTCGAAGAAAAGACTTTTTCGATGGATAAGCTGATGGAAGCCCTGAGCCGTAATTTCGAAGGATATGAAGCGATGCGGCAAACCATCCTGAACCGTACGCCTTTCTTCGGCAACGACGACGAGGCGGCCGACCGGATCGCCGTACAGGTATTCGATGATCTGTACGACGCTATCGAAGGAAAGCCGAACACGAAAGGTGAATGTTTCCATTTGAATATGCTTTCCACCACCTGCCATGTCTATTTCGGCAAGGTGATGGGAGCGACCCCTAACGGTCGTTTGGCCGGGCGCGCCATTTCCGACGGAACCTCTCCTTCGCACGGAGCCGATACCCGCGGCCCCTCGGCTGTCGTCAAGTCGCTGGGCAAACTGGATCAGGTGAAGAGCGGCGGCACGCTGTTGAACCAACGTTTCCTGCCGAACCTGCTGAAGCGGGAAGAGGATATTTCAAAGCTATGTTCGCTGATCCGATCCTATTTTGCATTGGGCGGCCACCACATTCAGTTCAACATCGTGGATACCGAAACCCTGCTGGCTGCCCAACGTTGTCCGGAAGATTACCGCGATTTGTTGGTACGGGTAGCCGGGTATAGCGATTATTTCAACGATATGAATGCCGATTTGCAGGCCGATGTTATCGCCCGCACCGAACAGGAGCGTTTCTAAATGGGATGTGTATTCGATATTAAACGCTATGCCGTCAACGACGGGCCGGGCATCCGGATTACGATTTTCCTCAAGGGATGCCCGCTCTCGTGTGTCTGGTGTCATAATCCGGAAGGCATTTCCGTGCGAAAGGAAAAACTGTATACCCTAAGGAAATGTATCGGCTGCCGTACCTGTGTGGAGGCTTGCCCGGGCGGAGCGCTTCGTTTGACGGCGGAAGGAATCGTAACCGATCGTTCGCTTTGTACCCTATGCGGTCGTTGTGCCGACGTTTGTCCGGCTTTGGCTATGGAGATGTCGGGGCGGGAGTGGACGGCCGAGGCCTTGATGCTGGAGATTGAAAAAGAACGGCTGTTTATGGATCAGTCGGGCGGCGGCGTTACCTTTTGCGGCGGGGAACCGCTGATGCAGCCGGCCTTCTTAAAAGAAATGTTGTTGCGTTGCGGCGAGGC
>DBFJSK010000299.1:0-11073 GCA_048403675.1 Tannerellaceae bacterium
AAAGGGGGGGAGAGGAGACGAAAAACAGGAGGGTATAAGGCGTTGGAAATAGGAAAGAAAAAGAAGTAAATATTTTCTTTTGTGGAAAAATATTTTATGGAAGTAATTGTAAAGTTTTCTAAAAATGCATATTTCATATCTGATAATCAGATCGTTAAAATATTTTAACTAGCTAAAAGTTTTCCAAAACAGACAACATATGTTATTAATGCTCTATCTTTGTCGGCATTAAAAGCGACCTCAAAAAAGGAAATATATATGATTCAGACAGTAGTCAAAAGAGACGGACGGATCGTCGGATTTAACGAAGAAAAAATTGCAACGGCTATCCGCAAAGCGATGTTGCATACCCAGGCGGGAGAAGACCGGGAATTGATCCGGCAGATTACGGATCATATCTCGTTCAAGGGAGAGTCCGAGATGTCGGTGGAAGCCATCCAGGACGCAGTGGAGCTGGAATTGATGAACAGCAGTCGCAAGGACGTAGCCCAGAAGTACATCGCCTACCGTAACCAGCGCAGCATCGCCAGGAAAGCGAAAACCCGCGATATGTTTCTGGAGATTATCAACATCAAGTCGAACGATGTGACGCGTGAAAATGCCAATATGAATGCCGATACGCCGGCGGGCATGATGATGAAGTTTTCAAGCGAGACGACGAAGCCTTTTGTGGACGACTATCTGCTCAGCGAAGAGGTCAAAGAGGCGTTGGCCCATAATTATCTGCATATTCATGATAAAGATTATTATCCGACCAAGAGTCTGACTTGCGTGCAACATCCGCTCGACCGCATCTTGAAAGAAGGCTTTTCGGCCGGTCACGGCGAGTCGCGGCCGGCGCGGCGCATCGAAACGGCCAGCATCCTGGGCTGTATTTCGCTCGAAACGGCGCAGAATGAAATGCACGGCGGCCAGGCGATTCCCGCTTTCGATTTTTACCTGGCTCCGTATGTGCGCAGCAGTTTTATCGAAGAGGTAAAAACCCTGGAGGAACTCGGGGGCGCCGACTATTCGGATTTGTATCAGGTGGAAATAGACGATTTTATCCAGCAGCCGCTCGACCACCTGGCCGGAAAAGAGCGGATTCTGCAACATGCCGTCAATCGCACGGTAGCCAGGGTGCACCAGTCGATGGAAGCGTTTATCCACAATATGAATACAATCCATTCGCGGGGGGGCAACCAGGTGGTGTTCAGTTCGATCAATTACGGTACCGATACGTCGGCCGAGGGGCGTTGCATCATTCGGGAACTGCTTAAAAGTACATACCGCGGAGTGGGGAACGGCGAAACGGCCATCTTCCCGATTCAGATCTGGAAAAAGAAGCGGGGGGTAAGTTATCTGCCTGCCGACCGGAATTATGATTTGTATCAACTGGCCTGCCAGGTGACGGCGCGTCGTTTTTTCCCTAATTTCCTGAATCTCGACGCAACCTTCAATCAAAGCGAGGACTGGCATGCGGACGATCCCCGGCGCTATCTGCACGAGGTAGCCACGATGGGTTGTCGTACCCGGGTGTTCGAAAACCGGTTCGGTGCGAAAACGTCGATCGGCCGGGGAAATATTTCGTTTTCCACCATTAACCTGGTACGGCTGGCGCTGGAATGCAGGCATCTGGACGATCCGCAGGAGCGCGTGGATCGCTTCTTTGCCAAACTGGGGCGTATGCTGGCGGTTACGGCGCGTCAGCTTCACGAACGGATGGCTTTCCAGCAAACGGCGTATGCAAAACAGTTTCCGTTGTTGATGTCGTCGTTGTGGTTGGGCAGCGAGAAGTTGGCCCCTGACGATACAATTGCGTCTGTGATTAATCAAGGAACGCTGGGTATCGGGTTTATCGGGTTGGCGGAGTGTTTGGTGGCGCTTGTGGGCAAGCATCACGGGGAAGACGCCGAGGCGCAAAAGCTGGGATTGAAGATCATTACGTTCATGCGCGACGAAGGCACGCGTTTTTCGGAAGAATACCAGCATAATTACAGCATATTGGCTACGCCGGCGGAAGGCTTGTCGGGCAAATTCACGCGGCGCGACCGGGAAAAATTCGGTGCGCTTCCGGGTATTACCGACCGCGATTATTATACGAATTCCAATCATGTGCCGGTCTATTATAAATGTAGCGCGCGGCATAAAGCGGAAATCGAAGCGCCTTATCACGAGTTGACGCGGGGCGGTCATATCTTTTATGTGGAAATCGACGGGGATGCCACGCATAATCCGGAAGCGATCAGCCGGGTGGTGGATATGATGGATCGCTATAATATCGGGTATGGTTCGGTGAATCATAACCGGAACCGGTGCTTGGATTGCGGCTACGAGAATGCGGCCGAGCGGTTGGATGTTTGTCCGCGCTGCGGAAGTAAGCGGCTCGATAAGCTTCAGCGTATCACAGGCTACCTGGTGGGTACGACCGACCGGTGGAACCAGGCGAAACTGGCGGAACTGAACGACCGGGTGGTGCATTCCTAAATTCCGATTCATTTTACTTAAATTCGAATGTTATGTTGTATTTACTCGATATAGTGGAAGATACGACGGTGGATGGCCCGGGATTCCGTACGGCGGTGTATGCCGCCGGCTGTCCGAACCGTTGCCCCGGCTGTCATAACCCCGAGTCGTGGGACATTCGCCGCGGCCGTCCGGTAGCCGAAGATGAGGTGTTGAAGCGTATTTTGTCCGATGAATTTGCCGACGTTACTTTCAGCGGGGGCGATCCGATGTTTCAGCCGGAAGCATTTGCTCGCCTGGCGCGGGGCATCAAGGAAAAAAGCCGGAAAACAATCTGGTGTTATACCGGCTATACGTACGAGAAATTGCTGAAAAATCCGGCGCAAGCCGCTTTGCTTGCCTGGGTCGATGTATTGGTAGACGGCCGTTTCGAACAGGATTTGTACGACGAGAGCTTATTGTTCCGCGGCAGCAGCAACCAGCGTCTGATTGATGTGCCGGCTTCACTTCGGGCCGGAAGGGTCGTCGGCTGGCAGCCACAGTCTGTTTGGGCCTACCTTCAGCAGATTGCCTGAGGGGGCCGTGTGGATTCCGGGCGGTGGAAACGATTGAACTACCGCCCGAGCTACAAGCTTCGGAAAATTGAAAAAGCAAGAGGGAGAAAACCGCTTACGAGCCGGTTTTCTCCCTCTTGCTTTTATTTTTCTTTTTGTACCAGCGTGAAAGTTTCGCCCAGTATATCCCCGGCCATCAGTTCCAGCATGAGCTTTTTTTCTTTTCCCGATAGGTTGGCCTCTACTTTCACCTCCAGGTCATAGCCGTTTTTAACCACCCGATACCAGCTTCCTTGTAAGGTATCCTTAAAATTGCTGATCTCTTCCATTTCCCCCGGTCGGGGCGTACTGGTATAGAGCGTATTTTGAAAGCGCAGGGTATCTTCTCCGATAACGGATAGGCCGTAAGGTATGTACCATCGGTCGTAAGCGGTGCCGATTACTTGTTCGCCGCCTTCAGCTCCTATTTCCAGGTGGGAGGCGGCCAGCCCGATCCGAGTTGCTTCATTGGAATCAGAAGATTCGCAAGCGCTTAGTAATAGCGCTGTAAATAAACATAGAACTATTCTTTTCATAGTTTACTAATTAAAAAGGTGGTAAATTATCTTTATCGCAGCTATTTTGACTTCTGTTAGGTTGGATACTTGTTATATATAATTGAGTGTTTTGTGCTACATAAGCGGCATTTTGATTGGTGGGGTGTTCCATTAAAGATTGAGCATACCCTCCATCTGCTTTGCCACTCCACCTCCCAATTACAGCTAAATAAAACGGTTCCCATAGGTGTATAGTTTATTGTTCCGCGTCCATTCGATGTATAATGGAATTTTCCTCGGACTCCGTCCCATACCCAGGTGTGAGTCCCTTTCTCGGCCGTTTTTTGTTGTCCGCTACTAATTAATAGTAACGTGTACAAAAATAGTTATAATTAGTAGGTTAGGCTTATAAATGGAAAGGTATTTTCTTTTTTAACACTTAGTTGATGCGTAGTGTCCAAAGGAAGAAAAACAGAATGTATTGTGTAAAGGTAGCCGTGTCCATTTATCTTGTTTTAATAAAAAAGGATGGGGGCGGAAAATGGTATTTTAATCCTTACTTCCTCTTACCTTATCCATTCTCTGGCCAATCATTATCTATTATATTTTTGACCTGGCTCGAAAATATAATATCACCCAGGTCGTATAAGTTTACGACCTGGGTGATAAAGGATGATTTCACGGGTCAAAAATATAACCCATCGGCATTGAGCGATCTCTGCTTAAAAGCGAATTTTGGCGCCCGCAAAGTAACTCCGCGGACTACCCGGGCCGTAAATATACGCCGAGTCGCGATTTTTGCCCTGATCGAAATCCGATTGATACGCATCGAAAATGTTTTGTACCCCGGCGTTTACCTCCAGCGCCAGGTCGTCGTACAAAGGAAATTCATACGCCAGCTTGAGGTTCAAATCGAAGAAATCCGGGGTTTTTACTGCTTGGTCGGCGGGGATATAGCCTGCCAGGTGCTGCACCAGCATGGTACCTGTATATGTACCCGAGAGGGAAGCTGTGAATCGCTTGATTGGCGTCAAGGTCGAGGTGAAATACCCATAATAATCGGGCGTGCGGAACATCCGGCGCTCGGGGGCCACCGTTTCGTCGGCACTCCATTTTTCCGGCTCCTTGTAACGGCTTCGCTGCAAGGTAAAACCGGCTTGGAAAGAAAGCCAGGAGGTAAGTACCGTTTTCCCCTCCAACGTCAATCCGCCTACCCGGGCTCCCGAGCCATTGCGCCGCTCTTTCAGCAAATTACCCTGATCGTCGCGCCCTACATCTTCCAAAACGAATACATCGTTCAAACTGGTATAAAAACCTTCCGCCAGGAAATTCACTTGTATTCCGTTCGAAAACCGATGATAAAAATCGACGGAAGCGCTCAAACTCTGCGATTTTTCTTCCGATAAATTTTCTGCCAGCCGGATAAGCGCCACTTCGCCTGCTACGGCCGCGATATGCAAATCCTCGTCGAAAGCCTGCGGCGCCCGGAACCCGCTGGAATAACTCAGGCGGATATTAATATCTTCCGTCGGATTGAAACGAACGTTGGCCCGCGGGCTGAAAATCACATGTCCGATCATATTGTGTTTATCCAACCGGCCGCCCAGCAGGAAACTCCACCGTTTGTTTTTCCATTCGTTTTGCAGGAAGGCGCTTTCGATATGCACACGCTGGTCGGTCTGGCGGTGATAACCCAGTACCTCGTCTTCCAAACGATCGTAATTATATTCCAGCCCTCCCGTCAGTTCGGCGGGCATAAACCATAGCCGGTCGAACTGATAATTATACTGAGCTCCTCCCACGAACGTCAGATCGCGGGTCTGTCCGTATGCGTTCGGGTCGCGTTCGGTGCCGTAATAACTGTCGCGTCCGATATGCTGGGCTGAAGCGTATACCGATAATTTCTGGCGGTAATCCGGCGCATACAGATCGAATTTCACACCGCCCCCGTCGATGGCATGTTCCACCTGTTCGGCAATGTCGGCTTCGTGCGGCGGCCGATCGAGCAAGTTGCCGCCCCGGCGAAATTCATTCATATGGTGATACTCGAAAGTCAGTTTGCTGTACGTGCCTGTTTTGATGTAGGAGCGGAAACCTACCATTTGGTTTTTCAGTTTCGGAAGTTCCGTAAATCCGTCGCCGTCGCGGTCGAAATCCGAACGGTGGCGGTTTTGTCCGAATACATAGAGGCCCGCTTTGCGGTTGTCCGTCACCAGCGAAGCATTCAGGGTCGTGTTATTATCGAACGCGTGGGTGCCCCCGATCGCCGTGAACGTATGGGCCAGTTCCCCTGAATTGCGAAGCGGTTCTTTGGTGATGATATTGATGGTACCGGCAATCGCCGACGAGCCGAAAAGAGCGGAACCGCCTCCGCGCATCACTTCGACGCGTTCAATCATATTGGCCGGGATTTGTTCCAGACCGTACACCCCCGAAAGGGCGCTGAAAATCGGGCGCGAATCGATCAGCAATTGGGTATACGGGCCGTCTAAGCCGTTGATTCTGACCTGCTGGAAACCGCAATTCTGGCAATTGTTTTCCACCCGGACGCCGGGTTGGAAATTCAGTCCCTGGGCCAGGTTGACGGCGTTGGTGGCGGTGAACAGTTTCGAATCGAGCACGTTCACCAGCGAGGGAGCCAGCCGGCGGGTCGTTTCGCTGCGGTTGGCCGAAACGACCACGCCGTCGAGTGCGATCCGGTCTTCTTTCATCCGCACGTTTATTTCCTGGGTCTTTCCTTTTTTCAGGACGATTTCTTTCCGGATGGTTTCATAGCCCAACGCCTTGAATTCGAGGGTGAATTTTCCTTCCGGCAAATTTTTCAGGAAATAATGGCCGCTATGATCGGTGGTCGTGCCCAGGGTCGTGCCGGCCAGTACTACATTAATATAAGGGAGATGTTCGCCCGTAGCATCGTCGAGCACATGGCCTATCAGGTTGGCGTCGGAGCCGCGTGGAGGTTCTTCGGTACCGGCCTTCAGCGCTCCGACGGCGCAACAAAGGCACAGGATAAGTGTAAGTAGCTTATTCATTGTTTTTAATATTCTGATTAATAATGACATGTAAAATAGGCCGGGCAACAGCGGGTTGCCTGGCAAAAAAAGGTCGTTATGTAATCAGAAGCGGGGCGGGGCCCGGGGGGAAAGGCCGTCGAAAAGGGGGCGGAGATGGTGGGCCGAGACTTTTCGGGCGGTTATATCGGCGAAGGGCGTGAGGAACAGGTCGGAAAGATCGATACCTCCGTCGGCCGCCACGCTCTGGAGTACGGAGAGCTGGTGCAGCAGTTGAAAGAAGGTAAGCGTATGTTCCGGGCCTGGCCGGCCGTCGGCCGTTTTATGGTAAGGGTGGGCATGGACAAGCGTTACGCCGCCCACGATATGGACGTGGGTGAAAGCGATGAGGCATCCCAGGTACGCCGTGAAAAGCGCGGGAAGGAAGTAACGCAGGTATTTTCTGTATTTGTCCATCATGCCGGATGCAAAGATATGATTTTTAAGCTTTACTTCGGCACGACGGACAAAAATACCTAAATAGGGGGAGGGGCAGGGCGCTTAGATCACGCCGCGCATCCGGTCTTCGAAGGCCGAAAGTGCTGCTTTGGCTCCTTCACCCATCGCAATGATAATCTGTTTGTAGGGAACGGTCGATACGTCGCCGGCCGCGTAAATGCCCGGTTGGCTGGTACGGCAGTGGGTGTCGATCACGATTTCGCCCGGCCGGTTGGTTTCTACCACCTCGCGGAATACGCCGCTGTTGGCGGCCAGTCCGATCTGTACGAAGATGCCGTCGAGGGCGATGACTCGCTCTTCGCCCGTGGCCCGGTCTTTTACCCGGATGCCGGTTACTTTTTCGCCGTTGCCGACTACTTCGGTTGTCTGGCTGTGTACGAATAGCTCTACGTTGGGAAGACTGCGAACTTTTTCCTGCAAGACCTGATCGGCTTTAAATTCATCCAAAAATTCCAGTACGGTTACTTTCCGGCAGATCCCCGCCAGGTCGATGGCCGCTTCGATGCCGGAATTGCCCCCGCCTACCACGGCTACGTCTTTCCCTTTATAGAAGGGGCCGTCGCAATGGGGGCAGAAGGCTACGCCGCGACCGATATACTCGGCTTCACCCGGTACGTTCAACCGGCGCCAGCTTGCGCCTGTGGCCACGATCAGTGCCGGGGCGGTGAAGGTTTCCCCGCCCTGGGCGGTCACTACTTTTTGGTTTCCCTCGATGCTTACTTTCTCGATGCGCCGGTGTTCCAGAAGATCGATGGGGTAGGCTCCGATATGGGCTTTCAGGTTATCGGCCAACTGGCTGCCGGTGGTCTGGGGTACGGAAATCAGGTTTTCGATACCGACTGTTTCTTTTACCTGGCCGCCGATGCGTTCGGCAATGATTGCTACTTTGAGGCCTTTGCGGGCGGAATAAATGGCTGCGGCTGCCCCGGCGGGGCCGCCTCCGGCTACCAGTACATCGTAGGGGCGGATTGTTTTTTCCGTCCGGCTTTGCTCGATGCCGTAGCGTTCTTCGAGTTTAGCCAGTAACTCGCCCAGTTCGCCCCGGCCTACGTGCAGGAGTTCGCCATCGGCGAAAACGGAAGGTACCCCTTGTATGTTGAGGGCTTCTACCTCTGCCTCGTGCAAGGCGCCGTCTACCGTTTCGTGGGTAAGGTCGGGATGGATCAGGGCCATCACATTGAGGGCTTGCACGATGTCCGGGCAGTTGGTGCAGGTAAGCGAGACGTAGGAGGTGAGGCGGATCGGCCCCCGGAGGGCTTTGATCCGGTTGGCGATGCTTTCGTCCGGCCTGTTTTTGCCTTGACCGTCGGCGTTGAGGATGGCCAGTAGCAGGCTGCTGAATTCATGGCCGCCCGGGATGGCCCGGAAACGGATGCCGGTGTCGGCGCCGTTTTTCAACAGGCGGAAGGCTAATCCTTCGCCTTCATGTACGCTCAGGCTGATGCGGTCGGAGCAGG
This sequence comes from Tannerellaceae bacterium, assembly GCA_048403675.1. Taxonomy (GTDB): domain Bacteria; phylum Bacteroidota; class Bacteroidia; order Bacteroidales; family Tannerellaceae; genus Parabacteroides. Next base: position 8,502 of record DBFJSK010000299.1, read on the forward strand.
AGGCTACTTCTTCCAACATGTCGAGTAATTCCGCCCGGCTTTCGTGCTCGGGGCTTACGGTTATATCGAATTGGTAGGCTGCGCCGAGGTTGGCGAAGAGGGCTTTGACTTGTTCTTTTAATGCTGATTCTAACATGGTCTATGGGATGTTTTTAGGGTGAATAAAAAGAGGGCTTGCGGGGAGGTGGGCCAAGCCCCCGGAAAAAAGATGCCCTAAGGGCCTGGTCGTTTCTACCGGGGGGGGAGAAACAGGCTCGCATCCGGGGGGGAATGCGGGTCGACAGGCGGCTTAGGGCATTAGGGTATAGGGAAGGTATCTTTCTCCTTTGTAGGGTGTTGTACCTTGTATCGGAGATTTTTTTAGATTTTACCTACCAGGTCGATGCTCGGTTTGAGGGTGGCCTGTCCTTTTTTCCATTTGGCCGGGCATACTTCGCCGTCGTGGCTGGCTACGAACTGGGCGGCTTCTACTTTGCGGAGCAGTTCGGAGGCGTCGCGTCCGATGTTGTTGTCGTGGATTTCGGCCACTTTGATTTTGCCTTCGGGGTTTACCAGGAAAGTGCCGCGGTAAGCCATGCCGTCTGCTTCAATCATCACGCCGAATGCGCGGCTCAGGGCGCCGGTGGGGTCGGCCAGCATCGGGTATTTGATTTTCCGGATCGTTTCGGAGGCATCGTGCCAGGCTTTATGTACGAAATGGGAGTCGGTGCTTACGGAGTATACTTCCACGCCCATCGATTGGAATTGGTCGTATTTTTCGGCCATGTCTACCAATTCGGTCGGGCATACGAAGGTGAAGTCGGCCGGGTAGAAAAAGAAGATGGCCCATTTGCCTTGTACGTCTTCGTTGGTTACGGTTTTGAAGCTGCCGTTCTGGTAGGCTTGTACACTGAATTCGGGAAGTTGGGAATTGATAATCGGTTCCATACGTTTTCGTTTTTTATGTTTTTACTCTTTGTTATTGTTTTTGTTTCCGCTTGCAAAAGTATAACGAAATTTCCCCTCGGGCACAAACTTTTCGATCGAAAGATTTTATAGGGTGATAGATAAGGTTGGGGGAAGAAGCTTCCGGACAGGCCGGGGGGGCGGGAGATGCCTGTAAGACCTGACGGTGGAACAACCGGCCGGAGAGATTTGATTTACCTGTGCGGTTTTTTATTGCCCGTGCGGTTTGTCGGCAGTCTGTATTTACAGAAAAAGATAGCGGAAAAAAGAATGATAAGGTCTGTCTATTTATATTTACTTAATTGGATAATGTAGCTCGTCTGGATAGGCATTTCTTTTATTTCCTTTTCTGTATAAGAATAGAACGTGTGTTTCTGTTGTACAATCCGCTTGCCGTTAAAATAACCGGTTATAAATAGACTCATGGAATCCCTGGGGCTTTCTTGCACTTTTAAGGTGGAACAGGAAAAATTCAAACCTAAAGCTTGGGGAGAAGTGTAAAATCGATTTCGCTTCGCTTTATTTTCGGCTTCGCTAAAGGTATAGAGATTTCCTTTTCTTTCACCCTCTTCTGAATAGATTTGGGAGGCTATGCCATCCCGACAATCAAGATACGAACTTAAAAGAAACTCTGTATAAGCTCCGCTTTTCTCAATTTCTATTTCATAGATTCCTGAATTTTTGTCTTCATTTACAGACGTCGAACAGGATAAAAAAATAAATAATAGCAGGAATACGTTTCCGGGAATGGGTAGGTTGATATTTTTGTACATTTTTTTTGTAGCTGTAAGGTTTTTATTAATAGTTAATTACTAGTTTATTTATTGCGTGTGGAATTTGAAAATAAATGATGGATAAACTATAAGTGTTTTTGAAACAGCAAAAAAGGAAATAGGTATTTGAGCTATTAATGTGATAACTCAAATACTAAAACGATGCTTCTCCTATCTTCTTTATATTGTCAAAACGGAATAATTATATCGATATCCCGGGTCTTTGGTATTGTGAGGTTTTTGCCATGGATCTGGATAAATTATATCAAGAATAGGAGTGGGGTTTTTTGTGTCTAGGCAATGAAACCTTACACAATAAGTTACCATTGTTATTTGGGATGGATAGTTTTGATATGATTCATAACCTCGAATACAAGATTGTATTTGTGTATAGGTGGCTGGATGTAAACCACATAGTGGAGATTCTGAAGCGCCAAAAACTTCATTGTTTTTTAAAGAAATAGTTTGGGTTTGATATTGCCAGCAACAAATATAGGTGGCTTCTTTAAATAAATATGTTAGATTTTCATATTGACTATTTAAGAAATCAGCCATTTCTTTTGATATTTTCATCTTTATATAGTGTTTGTTGCTAATATCTTGGAAATCAACAGTGGAACCTACTGCTGTAAATTGTTGAACGCTAGCTCGCGTGATAGGCATGCGATAGGAGAGATTAGGTTCTATAAATCTATGTATTTTTATACTTTCTATCGTATTTGTATCTAATGTATTAATTAGATCATTTAAAGAATTAATTGTATATGTTGTCGTGTCAGTATTTAACCTGATATTTGCTGAAATATATTCTTTTTTTCTTATATTGTTTTGATTTTTTTCTTTAAGATCAAAAT
>DBFJSK010000300.1:0-1711 GCA_048403675.1 Tannerellaceae bacterium
CATCTTGTTTTAAATATTGAATAGATATTATTTTCAATGAAACGGAATACCAGCGATGCAGCGAATGTATCTTTTTGGTTTTCCGAGGGCAAAGGTAGCCGGCTTCCGGCTTTTATCCTAATCATAAAAATGAATGCTCCATAAACGCAAGTTATATCTCGAAAGCGCATAAACAAGCTGAGCTTGCTTCTGCGCTCGGTTTGCACTATCTTTGCTCCCATTATGAAAACATTCAAACCGGAAGCGTGGTTGCCGACCACCAAAAAAGAAATGGAAGCGCGGGGATGGGATTACCTCGACGTTATCGTGTTCAGCGGAGATGCTTATGTAGATCATCCTTCGTTCGGGGCGGCCGTGATCGGACGTACGCTCGAAGCCGAAGGGCTCCGGGTAGCTATCGTGCCTCAACCGGATTGGCGGGGCGATCATCGGGATTTTAAAAAATTGGGCGTTCCGCGTCTGTTCTTCGGCGTTTCAGCCGGTGCGATGGATTCGATGATTAATCATTATACGGCCAACAAGCGGCTCAGAAGCGACGATGCCTATACCCCCGACCGGCGGCCCGGCATGCGGCCCGATTATCCGAGTATCGTCTATACAAAAATCCTGAAAGAATTGTTTCCTGAGGTTCCCGTGGTGTTGGGCGGTATCGAGGCTTCCTTACGCCGGCTGACGCATTATGACTATTGGCAGGATAAGCTTTTGCCGGGTATTTTGGTGGATAGCGGAGCCGATTTGCTGATCTATGGCATGGGGGAAAAACCGATCAAGGAATTAGTGCAGAAGTTGGTATCAGGCACTCCCTTTGACGAGATACGCGACATCCGTCAGACCGCTTATCTGGATTCTTCGATTACGCCGGCCGAGGAGGATATTGTGCTTTTCCCTCACGAAGAATGCCTCGGTGATAAATTGAAACAGGCGCAGAATTTCCGGCATATTGAAGAAGAGTCGAATAAATATGATGCTTCCCGCATTTTGCAAAAGACGGGAGATAAGTATATTGTAGTAAATCCGCCCTTCCCGCCGATGACTGAAGCGGAAATCGATGCTTCGTACGATCTGCCTTATACCCGGCTTCCTCATCCCAAGTATAAGGATAAGGTCATACCGGCTTTCGAGATGATTAAGTATTCGGTCAATATTCACCGGGGATGTTTCGGCGGCTGCGCTTTTTGCACCATTTCCGCTCACCAGGGTAAATTCATCGCCTCTCGCAGCAAGGAATCTATTTTGAAAGAGGTGAAAGCGGTGACGGAAATGCCGGGTTTCAAAGGGTATTTGAGTGATTTGGGCGGCCCTTCAGCCAATATGTACCGGATGAAAGGAAAAGAAGAACGAATCTGCGCCAAGTGTAAAAGACCTTCTTGCATTTCACCCTCGGTCTGTAAAAACCTGAACGCCGATCATACGCCACTGTTGGAAATCTACCAGGCAGTCGATCGGTTGCCGGGTATCAAACGATCCTTTATCGGGAGCGGTATCCGGTACGACTTGCTGTTGCATTCCTATGCCGACGAACAGTTAAGCAAGGCGGCCGGCAGCTATATGGAAGAGTTGATCGCCCGGCATGTATCCGGACGTCTGAAGGTAGCGCCGGAACATACGGAAGAGGGTGTTTTGAAACAAATGCGCAAGCCCTCTTTCGAACTATTCGGCCGGTTCAAACAATCTTTCGACCGAATTAACCGCAAATACGGCCTGAACCAGC
>DBFJSK010000301.1:0-3503 GCA_048403675.1 Tannerellaceae bacterium
TCGCGTACGAAAATATTGATCGGCGTGCCTGTAAAATCCCAATTTTCCCGGATCTTATTTTCCAGGAAACGTTTGTAAGGTTCCTTGATCCATTGGGGCAGGTTGCAGAAGAATACGAACGAAGGAATGCTACCGGCGGGAAGTTGGGTGATGTATTTTATTTTGATATACTTTCCTTTCCAGGCGGGGGGCGGATAATTCTCGATGAGCGGCAACAGGACTTCGTTTAGCTTGGCCGTGGGTACGCGGCGGCGGCGGTTCTCGTATACCTCTTTGGCTGTTTCGAGCACTTTGAGTATTCGTTGTTTGGTGAGGGCCGAGATGAAAATGATCGGGAAATCGGTGAACGGGGCCATGCGTTCGCGGATGGCATTCGTATAGGAATTGATCACTTTTTGGCTCTTATCTTCGATCAGATCCCATTTGTTTACACATACTACGAGGCCTTTCCGGTTTTTCTGGATCAGCGAAAAGATATTCATGTCCTGGCTTTCGATGCCGCGGGTTGCGTCGATCATCAGCACGCAAACATCGGCATTTTCGATGGCGCGGATCGAACGGATCACGGAATAGTATTCCAGGTCTTCGTTTACCTTTCCTTTTTTCCGGATGCCGGCCGTATCGACCAGGTAGAAGTTAAGCCCGAATTTATTGTACTTGGTATAAATGGAGTCGCGGGTTGTACCGGCAATGTCGGTCACGATGTGACGGTCTTCGCCGATAAAGGCATTTACCAACGAGGATTTTCCGGCATTCGGACGGCCTACGACGGCGATACGGGGCAAGTCTTCCTCCAGGATTTCGGGGGTGTCTTCGGGTAGCGTGGCGACGATTTTATCGAGCAGATCGCCTGTGTAGGAACCGTTGATGGCGGATATACAGTAGGGATCGCCCAGGCCGAAACTGTAGAACTCGGCTGCGGCCGGATGCAGTTCGTAATTATCGGCTTTGTTGGCTACCAAAATGACGGGTTTTTTACTGCGGCGAAGGATACGGGCTACTTCCAGATCCAAGTCGGTCGCTCCGTTGACGACATCGACCACGAAAAGGATTACGTCGGCTTCTTCGATGGCGATTTTCACCTGTTTGTTGATCTCTTCTTCGAATACGTCTTCCGAATTGACGACCCAGCCGCCTGTATCGACTAGCGAAAATTCTTTTCCTGTCCATTCCACCTTGCCGTACTGGCGGTCGCGGGTGGTGCCCGCTTCTTCGTTCACGATGGCCTGGCGGGTACCGGTCAGGCGGTTGAACAAAGTGGATTTTCCTACGTTGGGCCTACCAACTACTGCTACTATATTTCCCATAAGTTTTCTTTCCGTATGCTGTTTTTTTAGTCTAACTGATAGCCGAAGTTTTTCAGCAAATTATCCCGGTTGCGCCAGTCTTTCTCGACTTTGACGAACATTTCGAGGAATACTTTTTTGTCGAAAAAACGTTCGATATCTTTCCGGGCCATGGCGCCTACTTTTTTGAGCGCCTGGCCGCGATGCCCGATGATGATTCCTTTTTGCGAATCGCGTTCTACGATGATGAGCGCTTTGATGTGGATCAGTTCCGCTTCTTCTTTAAACAGCTCTACAACGACTTCGACGGCATAGGGCACTTCTTGCTGGTAATAGAGCAGGATCTTTTCGCGGATGATTTCCGTGACGAAGAAACGGGCCGGTTTGTCGGTCAAGGCGTCTTTTTCGAAGTAAGGGGGAGAGTCGGGCATCAGCTCTTCCACCCGATGTTTAACATAATCGATGTTGAAATTGTTCAGGGCGGAAATCGGGATGATCTCCGCCTTGGGGAGCCACTCTTTCCAGTCGGCTACGAGCTTTTCCAAACCGGCTTGGTCGGTTTGGTCGATTTTATTGATAAGCAATAGGACGGGGTAGTCTACCTGTTGTACTTTGTGAAGGAATTCTTCATTCTTATCGACTTTTTCGATCACGTCGGTCACGTAGAGCAACACGTCGGCGTCGCCTAAAGCGGATTGCGAAAAATTAAGCATGGATTCCTGCAATTTGTAATTCGGATGCAGTACGCCCGGGGTGTCGGAATAGACAATCTGCATATCGTCGGTGTTGACGATGCCCATAATCCGGTGGCGGGTGGTTTGCGCTTTCGAGGTAATGATCGAGATGCGTTCGCCTACCAGCCGGTTCATGAGCGTCGATTTACCCACATTGGGATTTCCGACGATATTGACAAAACCCGATTTATGCTTTTTTTCCATCGTATCCCCATTTTAAGTAAATAGCTCCCCAGGTAAAGCCGGCGCCGAAGGCGGCCAGAATCAGGTTATCGCCTTTTTTGAGCTGGTCTTCCCACTCCCACAGACAAATGGGAATGGTGCCGGCGCTGGTATTGCCGTATTTCTGGATGTTAATCATCACTTGTTCCGGACGAACGCCCAGGCGTTTAGCGGTGGCATCGATGATGCGCAGGTTGGCCTGGTGTGGTACGATCCAGTTCACCTGGTCGTTCGTCAGGCCGTTGCGTTCAACGATTTCGGCTGCTACATCGGCCATTGAGGATACGGCGTACTTGAAAACGACTTTGCCGTCCTGGTAAACAAAATGTTCGCGATTATCGACGGTTTCGTGTGAGGGGGGATAGGCGGAACCGCCCGACTTCATAATTAAATGCGGATAGCCTACCCCGTCGGTGCGCAGGATAGTATCCATTACGCCGATTGCTTCGGTGGTGGGTTCGAGCAGCACGGCGCCGCAAGCGTCGCCGAACAGGGGGCAAGTGGTGCGGTCGTTGTAATCGGTAATAGCGGTCATTTTATCGCCGGCTACGACAATGACTTTTTTGTAGCGGCCCGAGCGGATGTAGTTGGAACCGGTTTCCAAAGCATATAAAAATCCGGCGCAGGCTCCTTGCAGATCGAAAGTCATGGCGTTCTTACAACCGGTATGTGAGGCTATGATCGATGAAGTAGTGGGAAAATGATGGTCGGGGGTAGTCGTGGCCGTCAGGATCACCTCGATTTCTTCGGGATCGACGTTCGTCTTTTCGAGGAGCTGTTTGACGGCACGTATTCCCATATAGGAAGTGCCCCGCCCTTCGCCTTTCAGAATCCGGCGTTCTTTGATGCCGACTCTCGTCATAATCCATTCGTCGGTAGTATCTACCAACCTGGAAATGTCTTCGTTTGTCAATACGTCTTCGGGTACGTATCCGCCCACTCCTGTAATAACCGCGTTAATTTTCTCCATATCATAAAAAATAAAAGGACTCTCTATGTATCCCAATTAAAAAAAAGCCCTAAAAAAAACTTTTAGGGCTATTTCTTGGTTTACCAATAAATGTTATTAATTGATAAACTAAACTGCTGCTTCTTTTTCGATCGCTAACTTACCTCTGTAATAGCCGCATTCGCCGCATACAGTGTGATAGATGTGCCATGCGCCGCAGTTCGGGCAAATAGCCATTGTGGGAGTGACAGCCTTGTCGTGAGTTCTTCTCTTGGCTGTTCTTGTCTTACCTTGTCTTCTTTTAGGATGTGC
>DBFJSK010000302.1:0-4204 GCA_048403675.1 Tannerellaceae bacterium
CAGTTCTGACAACTGGCTTTATAATCGTCGACCGTGTAATTTTGCACCAAAAGAGAGGGGACAGCTACCGAAGCGCCGCCCGGATAGACGCTGAGAAGGCTGAAAATGAAAAGTAGCAGCAGTCTGTATTGCATGGTCATCCGAATGAAAATCTTAAAAAAATCCCTCCCCGGAGATGGGGCCGGAGAGGGATCCTGTCTTTGTTTTCTCTCAAAACAAAGGTAATAAAATTCTGCTTATTTGTATTCTTGCCAGCTCTTAATCTGAATTTCTTTCGTGTCGAGGTGGCAGAAAGCATTGATAAAGGCGCTTGCCAGGCGGGCGTTCGTAATCAACGGGATATTGTGGTCGATCGCCGCACGGCGGATTTTATATCCGTTGGTCAGCTCGCGTTTGCTGTGATCTTTGGGAATGTTCACCACCAGATCGAACGCATGCTGGCTGAACATGTCCATAATATTCAAATCGCCTTCTTCGTCGGGCCAACATACGGCTGTCGCCTTGATTCCGTTGTCATTGAGGAATTTGGCTGTGCCGTTCGTACCGTAAATGGTATACCCTTTTTCGGCCAACATCTGGCAGGGTTCCAGCAAATCCACCTTGCTTTTGGCGGCTCCCGAAGATACCAGAATGTTTTTGCCGGGAATCGAGTTGCCCACGGCGATCATGGCCGAAAGCAGCGCTTCGTTGAAATCGTCGCCGATACAACCCACTTCGCCGGTCGAACTCATATCGACGCCCAGCACCGGGTCGGCCTTATGCAACCGGGCGAACGAGAACTGAGACGCTTTAACGCCGATCCAGTCAATGTCGAACGCGCTCTTGTCGGGTTGCGTATACGGCGCATCCAGCATAATGCGGGTAGCCGTTTCGATAAAGTTGCGTTTGAGCACTTTCGATACGAAGGGGAAACTGCGGGAAGCGCGAAGATTACATTCGATTACCTTCACAAAATTATTCTTCGCCAGGAACTGAATATTGAACGGCCCACTGATGTTCAACTCCTTCGCAATCATTTTGCTTACCTTCTTGATGCGGCGTGCCGTTTCGAAATAAATCTTCTGAGCCGGGAAAACCAGCGTGGCATCGCCCGAGTGAACCCCTGCAAATTCCACATGTTCGGAAATGGCATATTCCACCACTTCGCCGTTCTTGGCCACGGCGTCGAATTCGATTTCCTTCGTGCCCTGCATAAATTCGGATACCACCACCGGATATTCTTTCGACACTTTTGCTGCCAGGTCGAGGAATTCGATCATCTGTTCTTTCGTATGGCATACGTTCATCGCGGCGCCCGAAAGCACATACGAGGGACGAATCAGAATAGGGAAGCCTACTTTTTCGATAAATTCGTCGATCTCTTCCATGCTGGTAAGTTCCGCCCAACGAGGCTGGTCGATGCCCAGCGTATCGAGCATGGCCGAGAATTTATGCCGGTTTTCAGCCCGGTCGATCGACAGCGGCGACGTACCCAGGATAGGCACGTTCTGACGGTGCAACTTCATGGCCAGGTTGTTCGGAATCTGTCCGCCTACCGAAACGATCACGCCCTTGGGCAATTCCAGGTCGATCACGTCGAGTACTCTTTCGAACGAAAGTTCGTCGAAATAAAGGCGGTCGCACATATCATAGTCGGTGGAAACCGTCTCCGGGTTGTAATTAATCATGATCGATTTATACCCCAGCTTGCGGGCCGTCTGAGCGGCATTCACCGAACACCAGTCGAACTCAACCGACGAGCCGATCCGGTAAGCGCCCGAACCGAGGATAATTACGCTCTTGTCGTTCTTGTAATACGGAATGTCGTGATCCGTACCGTCGTACGTCATATACAGATAGTTCGTCAGTTCCGGATGTTCGGACGCAATTGTATTGATGCGTTTTACGCTCGGCAGGATACCCATTTTCTTGCGCAGGTTGCGCACGCGGATATTTTCTTTCTCCATATTGCCGGCCGGGTTTTCCACGAAACGGGCAATCTGGAAATCGGAAAATCCCAGGCGTTTAGCCTCCCGCATTACGTCTTGGGGCAGATCTTCGATCTTATCGTATCCCTTCAATACGCGGCTGTAATCCACAATATTTTTCAACCGTTCGAGGAACCAGGGGTTGATTTTCGATAATTCGTAAATCCGGTCTACCGTATAGCCTTTTTCCAAGGCCTGGGCTACGGCGAAGATACGCAGGTCGGTCGGGTTGGCCAGTTCCTCGTCGAGGTTTTCGAAAGCCACGTCGTTATTGCCTACGAATCCGTGCATGCCCTGGCCGATCATACGCAAGCCTTTCTGGATGATTTCTTCGAAGCTTTTACCGATCGACATGATTTCGCCCACCGATTTCATGCTCGAACCGATCAGACGGCTTACGCCGGCAAATTTCGTCAAGTCCCAACGCGGTATTTTTACGATCATATAATCTACTTCCGGCGCTTTATAAGCCGAATTGGGCGTGCCCATTTCACCGATCTCGTCCAGACCGTAGCCCAACGCGAGCTTAGCCGCTACAAAGGCCAACGGATACCCGCTCGCTTTCGAAGCCAGGGCCGACGAACGGCTCAGCCGGGCGTTTACCTCGATCACGCGATAATCTTCCGTTTCCGAATTGAAGGCATATTGGATGTTGCATTCGCCTACGATACCGAGGTGGCGGATCGTTTTCGTGGAGAGTTCTTTGAGCAAATTCAGCTCTTTTTCGGTCAGCGAGCAGGTGGGGGCTACCACGATGCTTTCGCCCGTATGCACACCCAGCGGATCGACGTTTTCCATGCTTACTACCGTGAAGCAATGGTCGTTTTTATCGCGGATTACTTCAAATTCGATTTCTTTCCAGCCTTTGAGCGATTCTTCTACCAGGATCTGCGAAGAATAAGCAAAAGCGCTTTCGGCCAATACCCGCAATTCGGCTTCGTCTTTGCAGATACCGCTTCCCATGCCGCCCAGGGCATAGGCCGAACGAATCATTACCGGGAAGCCGATCTTGTAAGCGGCCGCTACGGCGTCGTCCATGCTTTCTACCGCCTGGCTGACGGGGGTTTTTACTGCTATCTCGTCGAGTTTCTTTACAAACAGGTCGCGGTCTTCGGTGTACATAATCGCCTCGACCGATGTACCCAGCACCTTGACGCCGTATTTAGCCAGCGTGCCGCTGGTATACAGTTCGGTACCGCAGTTCAAAGCCGTCTGGCCGCCAAAAGCCAGCAAGATGCCGTCGGGTTGTTCTTTTTTGATGACTTCTTCTACAAAGTAGGGCGTGATGGGCAGAAAATAAACCTTATCGGCTACTCCTTCGGAGGTTTGAATGGTTGCAATGTTCGGGTTCAGAAGTACGGTACTGATTCCTTCTTCTTTCAGCGCCTTCAGGGCTTGCGAACCGGAATAGTCAAATTCGCCGGCTTGGCCGATTTTCAGGGCACCGGAGCCCAGAACAATCACCTTTTTGATTCCACTTTTCGACATAGTAATTTGGGTTGTTTTATGTATGTTGATTTTATAGTATATGTTTTCTTTCGGGCGCCGGTCGCTCCGGTTTCCGCTTCGAACGCTTCGAACGGGTGGAACATCTCAAATCTTTCGACTGTTTCGATTCTTTCGACCGTTTCGAATAGAAGAAGGGGCCGGACACAAAAAAAATGCGTTGATAAAAATAATCAACGCATCTTATCGTATGAAATGGTACTCCCGTAAAACAGAAAAAAAGGAGACGGCCTCCGATATATAACCGGAATAGCACTTCGGATGATCCTGCTGTGTCTTATTTGCCATGCCTTCTCTTCAAAATTTCGGCAAAGATACGACTTTTATTTAAAATGACAAATATTATTCCTTTTTCATCGGGGCTGGGGGCGGCGCTTTTCGAAAGGTTCGTTTCTTCTTTAGCAAGATTTCCGGAAGACTTGTTTTTTATCTTTTTCCGATACATTCCTACGCGGCTTCGGTTCTTTTCCTTGGATGGGCCGAACAGAAGCCGGATTAGAGTGAATGGCAACCCGGGGGAGTGGGAAGAGGCAGGCAAGCTATCTGCCAGTTCGGAAAAGAGTAGCTTGGCATGCAGGGGCAGGGAAAAGACAGCGGCTATTTTCTGTGATCCGGAACTTAAATAAAAAGGTGGGGGAAAACCAAAAGATGGTATTTCTCTTGGATTACTGTTTTTTTGTTCTTGTTTTGCTCTTTTTGGAAACACGTCAATTGACTAAAAAAGCGCTTTT
>DBFJSK010000303.1:0-6863 GCA_048403675.1 Tannerellaceae bacterium
TAGCTTTTATTTAAGCCGAAAAAGAATTGTAAGCCATTTTTCTCAAAAAAGATTGTATTCAATTCGCCGGAACTCCGTATGTTTGCAGCAATCAACGAGTTAAGAACCCCCTAAAGTGAAAGCGAACACAACGCTATGTTGCAGACAGAAAGCGAATTAGAAATCAGCCGGAAGCTGATCGGCTGGTACCGCGCCAACGGCCGCCCTCTTCCCTGGCGTGCCTCGACCGATCCCTACCGGATCTGGATTTCCGAAATCATCCTCCAGCAAACCCGCGTAGCGCAGGGGCTGGAGTATTATTTGCGTTTCACCGGCCGCTTCCCCGATGTAGCCGCGCTGGCCGCCGCCGAAGAAGACGAAGTGCTGAAATATTGGCAGGGACTGGGCTATTACAGCCGGGCCCGCAACCTGCTGGCCGCCGCCAAAACCGTCATGGAACGCCACGGCGGCCGCTTCCCCCGCAGCTATGAAGACGTACGCGCCCTAAAAGGCATCGGCGACTATACGGCTGCCGCCATCGTATCCTTCGCCTGGGATGACCCCTATCCGGTCATCGACGGCAACGTCTACCGGGTACTCTCCCGCCTGTATGCGCTGGATACTCCCATCGATACCGGCAAAGGGAAAAAACAATTTGCCGCCTTGGCCGGCATATTACTCGACACTCGCCGGCCGGGACAACACAACCAGGCCATCATGGAACTCGGCGCTTTGCAATGCGTGCCCCGCCAGCCCGATTGCCCCGCTTGTCCGCTATCCGCCCATTGCGCTGCCTACGCCGCCGGCAACGTCGACGCTTACCCCGTGAAACAGCATAAAACGAAAACGCGCGACCGGTATTTCCACTATTTATACATTATATATAAAGGAAAAACCTGGCTCCATCGCCGTGAGGAAAAAGACATCTGGGCCGGTCTCTACGAGTTTCCCCTTATCGAAACCGAAGGCCCCCTCGGCTTCCCTTTATTACAACAAACCGATGCCTTCCGCAAATTGTTCGACCAAGCCGGTGCGCTCACCCTTACCCCCGGCCTCCAGGGCGTAAAGCACGTTTTGTCGCACCAGGTGCTTTACGCCAATTTCTACCAGATAGAGATCGAGCGGGAAACCGAGGCCTTACAGGCCTACCTGCCCGTCTCTATCCAGACACTCGGAAAATACGCCGTCCCCCGGCTTGTCCACATTTATTTGGAGAAATTGAACGGAAACTTGCTGGAATGATTGAATTTATGTTTCTTTGTATGGTAAAAACGAAGCGAAGCTACCTTTCGGCATTTTCAAAAGGAATTTTCGAAGGGCATTTCCCGAAAAAGCAAGAAAAACAAAAGTCGTGAAACGGCTGCCGTATCCGGTTTGCAGACGCTTTGCATCATCCATAAAAAGTAACGCAGTATGTCATTAAATAAAGTAATATTGATCGGCAACGTCGGCCGCGATCCCGACGTACGGTATTTCGATAGCGGCGCCGCCGTTGCCAATTTTCCCCTGGCCACCTCCGAAAGAGGCTACACTTTAGCCAACGGAACCGTCGTTCCCGAGCGGACGGAATGGCATAACATCGTCGTAAGGCGCGACCTGGTTCCCTTCGTGGAAAAATGGGTGCGCAAAGGCTCCGGCGTGTACGTGGAAGGCAAAATCCGGAGCCGTAGTTACGACGACCAGAGCGGCGTGAAACGCTACGTCACCGAAATTCATGCCGATCGCATCGAATTCTACAGCACCGGCAGCCGTCCGGCCGACACCACGTCCAACCAGACGGGCAGCGCTACGACGCAAGCCGCCACCAATCCCGCCGCCAACGCTCAGCCGTACCCGGCACCCGGCACAACAGGCGCCACGACCTACCCGGGCGGCGGCGGAGCCGGACAATCCACCGCCTTTTCCGAAACCAGCGACGCGGACGATCTCCCGTTCTGATATTGTTTAACTAATACCGTTCCCCTTGGACACAGACTATTATTTATCGGACTTATTTCAAAACGTCACCGTACAGGCACTCACGGCAGGCCCTGTCATCGCCCTGAGCCTGGCTTTCCTGCTGCTGTTCGTATCCGGTTTCGTATCGGCCTCGGAGGTCGCTTTCTTCTCACTCACCCCTGCCGACCAAAACGACATAAGGGAAGAAAAAACGACATCCGACGTTCTGATCGAGCGCTTGCTCGGACGTTCCGAATACCTGCTGGCTACCATTCTGATCGCCAACAATTTCGTCAACGTCGCCATTGTGATGCTCTGTACATACGGCATCAACGCCTGGATCGATTTTTCGCGCGCCCCCCTGCTGGGCTTTATCCTCGAAACCATCGTCCTGACCTTTCTTTTGCTGCTTTTCGGCGAAATCATGCCGAAAATATACGCCCAGAAAAACGCCCTCCGGTTCGTACGCTTCTCCGCTCCGGTGCTGAACGTGCTCGAACGCTTCTCGCGGCCGCTCTCCAAGCTGCTGGTCACTTCCACCTCGATTATCAACAAAGCCCTGGTCAAAAAGAAATACGACATTTCCGTCGATGAGCTTTCGAAAGCCTTGGAATTGACCTCGCCGGCCATTCCGGAAGAGAAAAAGATGCTGGCCGAAATCATCAAATTCTACAATAAGACCGCCGACGAGATCATGACGCCCCGCTTAGATATGGAAGACATCGACATCAAAACCAATTTCCGCGACGTCATTGAATTTATCGTGCAATCCGGTTATTCCCGTATCCCCGTATACGTCGGCACGGAAGACAACATCAAAGGCATCTTATACATCAAAGATTTGCTTCCCTACATCGACAAACCCGATACCTTCCGCTGGCAAAGCCTGATCCGTCCGGCCTATTTCGTACCCGAAACGAAAAAAATCGACGACCTGTTGGAAGAATTTCGAACCAATAAAATCCATATGGCCATTGTCGTGGATGAATTCGGAGGCACATCAGGCATCGTAACGATGGAAGACATTCTGGAAGAAATCGTCGGGGAAATTTCCGATGAATACGACGAAGACGAAAAACAATTTTACCGTCAGGAAGACGGCAGCCTCATCTTCGAAGCCAAAATCCTCCTGACCGACTTTTTCCGCGTCACCGAGATCGATCCGGCCACCTTCGGCAAACTCACCGAAGAAGTGGAAACCCTGGCCGGTTTACTGCTGGAAATCAAGGGGGATTTTCCCAAACGACGCGAAATTATCGAATACCCCCCTTACCGTTTCCAGATATTGGAAGTAGACAACCGCCGGATTCTGAAAGTAAAATTCACCCGGCTGCCCGATACGAACAAAGCCGACAAAAAAGAAATAAAAGCATCATGACGAAGGAATCGAGGGGAAAAAACGTCGTTCGCCGTAGCGCCAGGCCCTCCGGCCATCGGATGCAAACCGGTTGTTTCCACGCCTTTCTTCTGCTTTTCTTTTTCCTGTCCGGCACTTTTTTGCCGGCATGTACCCACTATACGCCCAAACCCCGCGGCTATGTGCGGATCGAACCGCCCCAGCCCGTATACATCCCTCTCGCTGCCCCTTCCGCTCCCTATGGGTTTCGTTATTCCCGGTTGGCCACCGTGGTATGGCCCCCCTCGCCCGATTCGGCATCCGGCATAAACTTGATGTATCCTACACTGGGCGCCACCCTGTACGGGAGTTACTTCTCTCTTCCTCCCGCGCGGTTGGCCGCCGCCTTATCCGACTGCCGCCGCTTGGTAGGTCGCCAGGCTTCTCAGGCGCTCGGGGTGACGGAAAAAGCGTTCAGTAACCCGGAAGAACGGGTCTACGGCAGCCTTTTCCTGTTGGAAGGCGACGTAGCCTCTCCCGTACAGTTTATGCTTACCGACAGCCTGTCGCGCCTGTTCAGGGGCGCTCTTTATTACGACAGCCGCCCCAATGCCGATTCGCTGGCCCCTCTGACCGGTTATCTCCGCCGGGATATTATCGAGTTGATCCAATCGTTTAGCTGGAAAAAATAATGCCCCTGCTCTTACAACAAGCCGCCCCTTGCCTGGGCGTATGGAAAATAGAAGAAAGCGAAGAGGAACTGCTCGCTTTGCTGGCGCATCCCGAAGCCTATCTTCCGCAACTGGCCCGCTGGCAATCCGCCGCGCGCCGGAAAGAATGGCTGGCATGCCGGGTGCTCTTGAAAACCCTGACGGGAGAAGAACTGCCTGTGGCTTACCGCGAAAACGGCGCTCCCTACCTGCCCGGTTCCTCCTGGCATCTCAGTTTCTCCCATACCCAAGGCTATGCCGCCGCACTTTTACAACCTCATCCGGCTGCGGGTATCGACATCGAATACCGTTCGGAAAGGGTCTATAAAATCCGCCGCCGTTTTCTGGCACCCGAAGAGGAATTCAGCGGGAACGCCGGCGAAAACCCGCACTCCCGCGAAGAAACCGATTACCTGCTGATCGGGTGGTGCGCCAAAGAAACCCTGTTTAAAATGATCGGAGAGGAAAAAGTCGATTTTATACGCCATCTGCATCTTCGGCCTTTCACACTCGCTTCGCAAGGGTATCTCTATGCCTATGAGACGCGTACGCCCCGCTCGGCCTCTTTTCGGCTGGGCTACCGGGTATTTTCCGATTTTATCCTGACCTGGAGTTCGGATGAATAGGAAAATATGTATATTTGCCTCTAATAAGCGAAGATAGGGGGTGTTTTCGGCAAAAGTGAGTTTTGCCATTCGTTCGCCCTCTTTTACCCTGGAAACAGCAAGAAAAGAATGAAAAAACAAACTACGATACGCCGGATGCATGCATCCGGTCTGTTCCTACTTATGGGTTTCTGCTTGGGCCTTCTTTCCATCCGTCTGGCCCAAGGTGCCTTGAAACCCGACCAGACGCCCGCTCAAAAAATAGAAGAACATATCCGCAAGGCTGAAGAAATGCTGAAAGCCGATCCGTCGAAAGCCATTTATTATGCCAATGTAGCCGCCACCGAAGCCCAGAAAACGGCTGACAAAAGCCACCTGGCCATGGCCCAGGCCACTTTGGGAGAGGCCTATATGAACCAGGGCGATTTCGATATGGGATTCGAATCCATCCTGAACGCCCTCGAAAATTGTCCCGCCGACGATACCTACCTCAGCGCCTATATCTATGTTCGCCTTTCCAGCTCCTATACCAAACTGCACGATTTCGACCAGGCTTTCGAATACGTCGATAAAGCGATGGCTATCTACGAGAAAGCCGGCGATAAAAAGAACCTGGCCAATTGTTACAATGCCCGCGGACTCATCTATATCCAGCTTCCCGATAACGCCAAAGCCGACGAAAATTTCCGGGCGGCCCTCTCCATCAACCGTGCGCTAGGCTCCAAAAAGCTGATAGCCGTCAACCTGAATAACCTCTGTTTGTATGAAACCGACCGTCCGGAAGAAAAAATCGCCCTGCTGCACGAAGCTATTGCCATCAACGATTCGCTGGGCGCCATCTGGTCGCTGGGCGAGAATTACAATAACCTCGGCACGCAATATTTTTATGCCCATGGGTACGCTGCCGCTCTCTCCGCGTTGGATACAGCCCTCTTTTATGCCCGGAAAATCAATGCTAAAGAATTGATTTCCGACAATTACCGGTATGCCTCGTGGGTTTATGCGGCTCAGAAAAATTATGCCAAAGCGCATGAAAATCTCTTGAATCTCTATACCACCGAACAAGAGTTGCTGGCTAAAGACGAAATGCGGCAAACCGAACTGAATATCATACGCAAACGTCTGCAAACCAAAGAACAGGAGATGACAATGCAGGAACAGGCCTTTCAAATCCGCAATCTGCAACTGCGCAGCCTCGTGGCCATTTTGATTACGGCGGCTGTATTGCTTCTCCTGGCCTATGTGGTGATTCACACCCGTCAGCAAAAAAAGATCCAGGCCCTGGAGGCCGCCAAATTGTTAGACCGGCAAGAAAAGGAACTGATCGCCTTGCAACTGCGCGAAGCCGAAAACGAGGCCCGCGCCACCCAACAGGAATTGGATTACAACCGCCAGGAACTCACTAACTTCGCCTTCTTCGTCAGGAGCCGCAACGATTTGCTAACTCACATCCAGACCATGATAAAAGAAGGCTATAAACTTTCTGCCGACGACATCGGCGCCCATTTGAGAAGCATCAATGCATATATTTCCCAAATGAGCGCCCGGAATACCGAAACGGAATTGCTGATCGATAAGGTCAACGCCGCCTTTATCGACAAACTTTCCCAGCTCCATCCCGATTTGTCGAAAAACGAACAGCGCTTGGCCTCCCTGCTCCGGATCGGCCTGTCCACCAAGGAAATCGCCTCCGTGATCGATTCGAATCCGAAAACGGTCAGCATGGCCCGTTACCGGCTGAGGAAACATCTGAATCTGGAAACCGACGAGAGCTTGACGGAATATATGAAAAGCATCTAGCCGAAAAGGGAACGTTTTTCTGCCTATGGTTTCACGGCTTATCCTTCGCCTGCTTAACGAGCTTTCCATTTCACTGGCCGGATAACCGGTAGGGGGTGGGGGAGGAAGTGCGTTTTTCCCGAAATCTTTCCTTTTGTTAAAAAGCAAAAAAGTAAATAGATCGTTTTCGAAAGGAGGGGAGAAGAGGGAAAATACAGCCTTCTTTTTTTGACAATTTGATAATTTATCTGTCGGAGAATCGTTTCTAAGCGGCCTCGGGTCGGGAGGAGCGTCTAGACGCTTTTCTTTAGGAGTCGAGTTGAATCAAAAATACTTGGAAAAAGTGGTTTTACTGTCTATAAGATAGAATAGAATCGCTTTAAATAGGAATTAGAAGCGTCTTTTGGCTTCTTTTGTGTAAATAGTCTACTTTTTTATCTTGTTGGATAGACTTACTTCCAGAAGCGAAAAAAGACCAAATCGCTTGCTGTTTTTACATTTCCTAAATTTAATTTC
>DBFJSK010000304.1:0-8941 GCA_048403675.1 Tannerellaceae bacterium
TTTACAATAAATTGTAATTGTTTCAGACATATTATATCAGTTATTTTTTGTAAATTTGCCCTCTAAAGTTAGGAATATAAATCGGATTAACCATCCGCATAAACGTATTTTAAATGGACTACTCATTTTTTGATTTTCTTCGGCTGATCGGCTCGCTGGGCCTTTTCCTCTACGGAATGAAAATCATGAGCGAAGGATTGCAGAAATTTGCAGGCGACAGCTTGCGCAAGATTCTAACAGCCATGACAACCAACCGGGTAACCGGGGTGCTTACCGGCGTGTTGATAACCGCCCTGATCCAGTCCTCGTCGGCCACCACGGTCATGGTGGTGAGTTTTGTGAACGCAGGCTTGCTCACCCTCACCCAGTCCATCGGAGTCATTATGGGGGCCAATATCGGAACCACCGTCACGGCTTGGTTGATTTCGGCCCTCGGCTTTAAAATCGATATAGCCGCCTTTACCCTGCCCCTGCTGGCTTTCGCCCTGCCGTTCTTCTTCTCCGGCAAGAGTTCCCGCAAGTCCATCGGGGAATTTATTTTCGGTTTCGCTTTTTTATTCATGGGGCTTCAGAACCTGAAAAACAATGCCCCCGACCTGGGTGCCAATCCCGATATGCTCGCGTTCGTGCAGAATTACACCGACATGGGCTTTCTCTCCATCATCTTGTTTCTTTTTATCGGCGCCGTGCTTACGATGATCGTTCAGGCTTCCGCCGCTACGATGGCGATTACGCTGATTATGTGCGCCAACGGCTGGATCGATTACCACCTGGGTGTAGCCTTGGTATTGGGCGAAAACATCGGAACCACGATTACGGCCAATCTGGCCGCCCTGACTGGCAATACGCAAGCCCGGCGAGCGGCTTTGGCGCACTTGGTGTTTAATATATTCGGGGTCATCTGGGTGCTGGTGCTCTTCTATCCCTTTACCGGAGCCGTTTCCTGGTTCGTTACGCACGTGATGAAGATTACCGATCCGGCCGTGGCGGTTTCCTTTAAGCTGGCCGCTTTCCATACCGCGTTCAATATCCTCAATACCTTTATCATGATTTGGTTCGTCAGCCTGATCGAAAAGACGGTTTGCACGCTTATCAAACCCAAGGTGGAAGACGAAGAATACCGTTTGCGGTATATCACGGGCGGTATGTTGTCGACGGCCGAGTTGTCTATTTTGCAGGCGAATAAAGAAATTACGCTGTTTGCCGAACGGACGGCCCGCATGTTTAACATGGTCAAGGAATTGTTCTATGAAAAGAACGAGGACGCCTTCCTGAAAATCTACGGCCGCGTGGAAAAATATGAGAATATCAGCGACCGGATGGAAGTGGAAATCGCCAATTACCTGACGCAGGTATCCGAAGGCAGACTGAGTTCGGAAAGTAAGGAAGAAATCCGGGTGATGCTGCGTGCGGTGTCGGAAATCGAAAGTATTGCCGATTCCTGTAATAACCTGGCCCGGAGTATCAAACGCCGCAACGAATTCAAATCGGAATTTACCGAAGAGCAGAACCGGCACATGGACCGGATGTTCGAATTAGTCAGCCAGGCGCTCGGACGGATGAACTTTATCCTGCACAAACCCGAGCTGCTTCACGACGATATTAATCCCTCGTATAATATTGAAAACGAAATCAACAATTACCGCAATCAGCTGAAAAACCGGAATATCGAAGACATCAACAACAAGCTTTATCAATATCAGGACGGCGTCTATTATATGGACATGGTCGGCGAAAGCGAGAAGCTGGGCGATTATGTGCTGAATGTGGTACAGGCTTTGATCGAAAAGAAAATCTGATTCTTCTTTTCAGGCAGTTAAAATACATTCGAACCCGAAAATAACAGGCCGGTACTTCCGGCTACGGCGCAACGGGCGGCAATCTCTTTCAACGGGAGGTTGCCGCCCGTCGCCGTCGAGGCGTCACCGTCGCAGAGATCAGAGGGTTTCGCCTTCCTGCCGGATGCGGTATCCCCGCAGCCCGTAAAAAAGAATATAAACTTCCCCGGCAATCACCAGAAGCCATGTCCATCGCCAGTCGCCGTGCATAAGGTCGGCCAATACGCCTTGCAGGAAAGGAATGATGCCGCCCCCTACCACGCCGATCATCAACACGCCCGAAGCGCGGGAAGTATATTTCCCCAACCGGTCGATCGCCAAGGTGAAAATAGCGGGCCACATGATAGAATGGAAAAAGCCCGTGCAGGCCAGTATCCACGGATTGGCGAAC
Organism: Tannerellaceae bacterium; assembly: GCA_048403675.1. Lineage (GTDB taxonomy): Bacteria > Bacteroidota > Bacteroidia > Bacteroidales > Tannerellaceae > Parabacteroides. The sequence goes on from DBFJSK010000304.1 coordinate 2,230, forward strand.
AAAATAGCCAGTACGAGCATCGTGATGGCTCCGATGGATGCGAAAACCAGTTGGGTTTGGGAAGGAATATGTTTGATAAACGAACCCAGCAACCGCCCGATCAGCAATAATCCCCAGTAAAAGGCGGCTATATGCGTGGCGTTGGCAGCATACCGGCTGCCCAGCTCGACGGCATACATATTGATATTGGCGCCTACCGCCACTTCCACGCCTACGTAAAAAAAGATGCCCCATACACCCAATTTCAGGTGCGAGAAGCTCCATACGCTTTTTTCCAGCACGATGTGGGGTTGCGGCCCGGCTCCGAAAACGGGGGGCATGCCTACGCGGCTGGTCAGGAAGGTAACCAAACTCATCACGGCTACCAGGATAAGCAGCGGCCAGACAAACTGCTGGGTCGTGATCGTATGCAAAGGGATGCCACCGAAAATGACATAGCTAATCATCAGCGGGGCGATAGCCATGCCTACCGAATTGCTGGTGCCCCCGATCATCTGGCGTTGCAAAGCGGTAGTGTGGCCTACCGGGCATTCGGCCAGGTAGAGGTTGAGTACCACTTGCAAAACGGTGGCGGCGATACCGATCAGGAAAGAACCTATCAGGAAAATGAAGAAACCCAGCGAAATGGCATTCCCGAAAAGGTTGACTTTTACCGGGGTGTAAATATGAAAAAGAACGGCCAGTTCGTATACGCAAAGGCCCGCAATCAAGATCAGCAAGGCATACACGGCCGTGCGACGGTATCCGAATTTCTCCAGCCAGCGGGTTCCGAACCCCTCGGAAAACGGATAAGCCAGAAACCAGGAGAAGTTCAAGAGGGTGACCAGGGCGTTGGTGATATTGCCGTCGTGCGGCAGCATGGCGGTTTGCAACGGAATCTGGAATTGTTGGTTGATAACGGTGAAAAGGCCGATAATGAAGTATAGTAACAACATAACGGCGAAGACGACCGTCGCCTTGACGGGAAGTTGGGAGGAAGCGTGCACTTTCATAAGCTGTTTTTTTGGATGTGTATGGGTAGAAACAGCTAGCGTAGAGGAAATGTTGAAGCTTTTTTAGCGCCGGGCGGCTTAAACTTTGGTAGCAGGTAGGTTGTTGTTAGAACGTTCGGTTAAAGTATAGATATTGCCGGCTGTTTGTAGGTTTTGGCGGCCGGCGTAAGTAGTGAATAAGTATGAATTTGAAAGAGCAATATTGGCAATATTCGCTGATTACGATTATCCTGGGTTCGGGATTGATCCTTTTTTTTAAAATTATCCCCTTTTTAGGGGGAATCCTCGGAGCGGCTACCTTATATATCCTGGTGCGCAAACAGATGGTGAACCTGACGGAAAAGAGGAAGCTCCGGCCCGGCTTCGCTGCTTCGATTTTACTGGTGGAAGCAATCTTGGTTTTCCTCATTCCCATTTCGCTGGCGGTTTGGTTGTTGATTAATAAATTGCTGAATGTGAATTTCGATCCGAACCTGTTTTTGGAGAAAGGGCAGCATGTGGCCGATCTGATACGCGAGCGCACGGGGTATAATCTGTTGGATAAGGACAATCTGATGTCGATGGCCTCGGTTTTGCCTAAAGTGGGGCAGGCCTTAATGGGAAGTATCAGCAGCTTTATCGTGAATCTGGTGGTACTGGTATTCGTGCTTTATTTCATGTTGATCGGAGGGAAGCGGATGGAGAAATATATTTATGATATTCTTCCCTTTAACACGCGGAATAAGAAAAGCGTGCTGGAAGAAATCAATATGATTGTAACTTCGAATGCCATCGGGATTCCTTTGCTGGCGGTTATACAGGGAGCGGTGGCGGTGATAGGATATATTATTTTTGCTGCGCCCGATCCGGTGCTTTTCGGTTTTCTGACCTGTATAGCAACCATTATCCCCATCGTGGGGACGGCCATCGTGTGGTTTCCGCTGGTGGTGTATATGGCCATTACGGGCGATTGGGTGAATGCGCTGGGGCTTACGGCCTATGCCTTGATCGTGATTAGTAATGTGGATAACCTGATCCGGTTTATGTTGCAACGGAAACTGGCCGATACCCATCCGCTGATTACCATTTTCGGGGTGGTGATCGGCTTGTCGTTGTTCGGATTTATGGGAATTATTTTCGGGCCGTTGTTGTTGTCGCTCTTTTTGCTTTGCGTGAATATGTTCAAGAAAGAATATTTGGATGATAAGAATGACGAGGTGATATTGCCGGACGGGATAAATTCGTTATCTTCGCATTAAACGTCTCGAATCTACCTTATATCTCTAAATACATGGGAAAAAACGCCGCCGGAAATTCCGGCTACAAATCGAATACTGCGGCCCCGGAACCGGCTCTTTCTTCCGCTGCCCGGGAAACGGGGCTGACCGATTATCAAAGGTATCGCCAGTTGTCTTTTTATTTCGAAGCCGTCTTGCAGCAAACGCTCGAAAGTTCGGGCGATTGGCCCGCGCGAGGCGATGGCAAAGCATTCCTGGTGTCGTTGGCGGCCGGTTGTTTCGCTTCGGGTATTCCGGAAGAAGAGGCGGTACGCTGGAGCTTGCTTCATCTGGGCCTGCAAGTTTCCGAGAGAGAGGTTCGTTTGCTTTTCCGCAACCAGTACCGTATAAAGCGCGGCTTCGGCCAGAAGCCTGCTTTTCCGCCCGTGCAGTTGGCGGCCTGGCAATTGGAAGAATTTGTGAGGCGCAGGTATGAACTTCGTTTCAATACCTGGTCGGAGCAAATGGAATACCGGGAGCGCCAAGCTTTCGATTTCGTTTTTCGTCCGCTTACTTCGCAGGGCATACACCGGATGGCGTGGGAAGCTGCATCCGAAGGATTTCAGCTTTCCCCCGCCCTGTTGAAGAACTACCTTGCTTCGGATCGTATCCCTTCCTTCTCACCTTTTAAAGCCTATTTCGACTGTTTGCCGCTTTGGGATGGCTCCGACCATATCCGTCGTTTGGCGGCTACCGTGCCTTGTGTCCATAAAGATTGGCCTGCTTTTTTCTTTCGTTGGTTCCTGGGGCGGGTAGCCCGTTGGGCAGGGTGGGGGCCGGATAAGCAGCAAGCGGTGGATTTGATACCTTGGCTTTTTGGCCCCGAAGGATGCGGAAAGGCGGCATTTTGTATGCGTTTGCTCCCGCTGGAATATCGCACTTTATATGCGGCCTATCCCGATGCGTCGTCTGCGTTGCAAAATCCGGCGCAGCAAAGGCATTTTGCATTGATTCGTTTAGGGGCGGATACGCCTGAGACGGCGGCATTTATCCGAAGCTCGCTGCGTGCACGCGGAAAAATTACGATGCCGGGCAAAGCTTCCTGGGTGTTTACCGGTACGTTGCCTTCTTTTTCGTGGGCTTTAGGGAAGTCGGCCGGTTTGTTTCCCGTCGCTGTCGGCGGATTGATTCGGCTGGCCGATCCGCTCGATTACGGGCAGTTGTATGCCCAGGCGTATGAATTGCTGCGCGCCGGCGAACGGTACGGGTTTATGCCGGAAGAAGTAGCGGCGTGGGCGTTTCCCGTAGCCCGAAGAAAAGCAGGTCGTAAAAGGGGGGGTATGAAGTTTTTTGTCGTCCGGACTGCGAAACCGTCCGAGGGTGTGGCCAGGGCGCCTCTTCGTTATTCGGGCCGTCTGGCTAGAGTAAGTAGAAAATGCCGTACATCATGACAAAATTGAATCCTGCATGGGCAACACTCGCCCCCCAGATCGAATCGCAATAGCATTTACACCGGAAAAATAGCTGGCTGACCACGAACATGGATAAAATCCAGAGCAGGGTGGGCAGAAAAGCAAAGTGCCAGCTTCCCGCGGTATAGATGATTCCGAAATGGGCGATGTGGGTGAGTGCAAAAGCGGATGAATCGAAAACGGAGGCTTTTACCTCTCCGAATCGGGGAACAAAGCAGCCGTGAATGATGCCGCGATAGAGAAGTTCTTCGCCGATGGGGCTGAACACCATGCTCGGAATGGCGGCTATCCAGAAATACAGGGTTTTGTTTTCTCCTGATAAGCTGCCGGTGGGACTGTTGCCGCCGATATATACAAAGGGATTGTCGATGGAATGGCCATACAATCCGGCGAAAAGGTGCAGGAGCAGATAACATATCAGCCCGCCGGCCAGGAAGGAGAGGCCGGTGCGCGCCCAGGAAGAAGGGCGGCGCATGCCGATGCCTTTGCGCCCGGCTTGGGTAAGAAGAAGGAAGGGGGCGATCCACATGGCCAGGAAAACAAACATGACGGTGCCGTAACTTCGCGTTACGTAAGCATGTAGTACGATGATAAAGCGGGGGATTCCGAATAATAAAATCAGAAATACGCCTAATTTCCAATCGAACCGGAAATAGCGCGCCCAGTATTTTTTAAGGTAATTGTCCATTCATAGTGCATTTTCAAACAGGCTACGGGCCGGATTTCGAAGGGGAAAGCAGGTGTTTCCTTTTTTTCTGTGATCTTTTCAGTCTGTGCCGCCGGTAGCTTGCGTATATTTTCTTTCTTACAAGAGATTTGCAAAAATAGGGATTTAATTTAAAAACGACAGGGAACTTGTTTTTTATTTCATAGGGGGGGAGAGCACCTTCCTTTGCTTCGGTACCGGACAGGCGAATCTTCCTTCCTGATCTGTACGGCAGTTCGCTGAAAATTTCGTATTTTTGTCGTCCGATTAACGAATAGGATGGCAAAAATGAATTATCTGATAAAAGCGCCTCTCGCACCGATCCGTACTTCCGTGCAGCTTCCGGCCTCGAAAAGCATCAGCAACCGGGCCCTTATTCTAAATGCGCTGAGTTATAGCCCGTACGACGTACAGAATTTGTCGGATTGCGACGATACCCGGCTCATGGTGCAAGCCCTCGCTTCCAACGACCGCGACTTTTATGTGGGCGCCGCCGGCACGACGATGCGTTTCCTTACCGCCTTTCTTTCCAAAATAGTAGGCGAATGGACGCTGACCGGCAGCGAGCGTATGAAGAATCGCCCGATTAAAGTGCTGGTCGATGCGTTGATTGCGCTCGGTGCGCGCATCGAATATATGGAGAAAGAGGGGTATCCGCCGCTGAGGATTTTCGGCAGCGCATTGCAAGGGGGCGAAATCACGATGGCCGGAAATGTAAGTTCCCAATATATATCGGCTATTCTGATGATTGCTCCGCTTACGGAAAAGGGGGTTACGCTCCGGTTGGAGGGCGAGATCGTGTCCAAACCTTATATCCGGATTACGTTGGCGTTGATGGAAGCGTATGGTGTGAAAGCCACGTGGGTGGGACACACCATTCGGGTGGCGCCCCAGGGATACCGGCCGGTGCGGTTTACGGTGGAGTCCGATTGGAGCGCGGCCTCTTATTGGTATCAGATCATGGCGTTGGCTGGCGACTCGGAAATCGAATTGCTCGGGCTGTTTAAAAACAGTTGGCAGGGGGATGCGGCGGGTGCGCGTTTATTTGCGCGGCTGGGTGTAAGCACGACGTATACCGGCCGTGGGGTAAAGCTTCGTGCGAATGGCAACCGGCCCGAAAAGCTGGTGTACGACTTTGTGAACGAACCGGATCTGGCCCAAACCTTTGTGGTGACCTGTGTGTTATTAAACGTCCCGTTTCGTTTCACTGGCTTGCAATCGCTCAAAATAAAGGAAACCGACCGGTTGGAGGCGCTGAAAGCCGAGTTGCGTAAGTTGGGGTATGTGATAACCGATCGGCAGAATAGCGTGTTGGAATGGAACGGCGAACGTTGCCAGGCGGATCTGCACCCGGTGATTGCTACTTACGAAGACCATCGGATGGCGCTCGCCTTTGCGCCGGCTGCGCTGGTGCTTGCCGGAGGGATCGAAATCGCTCATCCGGAGGTGGTCAGCAAAAGTTATCCTGCTTTTTGGGACGATCTGAAAAAGGCCGGATTCGTCGTGCAGGAAAAAGAATAACCGGAAAAGGAGGAAATAAGGATGATATATTTGATTATCAGTTTGGTCGTATTGGGTGTCGTGGCTGCCGTGGCCGGCTATTTCCGCAATAAGAAATGGCAGCGGATGGTGGAGCGCGGGGAAATACCGGAAATGCCTGAGCCGGAAGCGGAGCCTGACGTTTGTTGCGGTCAACACGAAACTTGCGAACGCGACAGTTTGCTGGCGGCGGTGAGCAAATCCGTCGAATATTACGACGATGAAGAACTCGACCGGTTCCGCGGGGTGGACTCGGCGGCTTACGACGAGGCGGCTGTCGATGAATTTCGCGAAGTGCTTTATACTTTGCAAGAGGTAGAAGTGGCGGGTTGGCTCAGGAGCTTGCAACTGAGGGGGGTCGAATTGCCGGATGCGCTCAAAGACGAAGCTTTCCTGATCGTGGGCGAGCGGCGTTTGTCTTGATAAATCGCAGTCTCCGGCCCCTTCGAGCTTTCTGCCTATCTCCCGGCTAAAGGGTTTTATAAGAAGGGCTGAAGCGGGGTAAAGGCCGGAATCGTCGCCGGGATAACCGGTATAATTAGTTTAATCTTCTCATCGAATGACAGATCTTTTACAATTCGCCTTTTTCCGCAACGCCCTTTTCGGCAGTTTGCTTACCGCTATCGCTTGCGGCATTGTCGGTACCTATATTGTTTCCCGCCGGCTGGTTTTTATCAGCGGGGGAATTACCCATGCTTCGTTCGGTGGTTTGGGGCTGGGGTTTTATCTGGGTATGAACCCGATTTTGATGGCGATGCTTTTTTCCGTTCTTTCAGCTTTCGGTGTGGAATGGGTGAGCAAAACCCA